>JAAZGC010000161.1 GCA_012511425.1 Clostridiales bacterium
CCCGGCGGCAGCCCTTTGTACACATAGGTGTTGTACGGGTCGTCGATCAGGGTGTCGTCGTGGGTGATCCGCGTTTTATGTTCTTCAAAGGTATACTGTATCGTCGCGTCCGACTGCATATAGCCTGCGGTTTCGTAGCCGGGGTTTCTCAGTCGGTTGTGGAAGACCGAGCTTATCGTCGTATATTCGTCGATAAACTTCGCCTCCGACTGGATCATCGAAGCGAGGATTACTACGTCGTCGACCGTCATTCCAAGCGCTTCGCAGGATTCGGTGTATCTTTCGTCGAACTTGACGTTGAAGTTGGAAAGCAGCTTGCGCAATGCCGCATATTCGGTGCTGTCCTGATAGAAGTTGTAGGTGTCGGGATAGAGATAGCCTTCGAGTCGGTATTTGCGGTTGGGGTTCGGAGTCAGATTCTTGATAAACCAGAAATCGGAGAAGTCGCCCTCGCGGATTTCCTTGACGAATCCCTCCTTCGTTCCGATGCCGTTATCAACGAAAACTTTGATTATATCATCCACCGACATTCCCTCCGAGAAGGTCAGGGTGATTTCGGCGCGCTTTATCGGAACCGCGTTGCGGAAGATATTGATCAGCTTGTCGTAGTTCATCGACGGGGAGACGGTGTATTCGCCCGGCTCGAATTCGTATTCATCCTTGTGGCGGAGCTTTGCATACATCCGGAAGACTGTCGGGTATTTGATGACAGAGCGCTCCTCGAGTATCTCGGAAATATCCTTTATAGTCGCATATTCGGGTATCGTTACGGCGATCTGTTCATCCGATTTCACAAAGGCGAATATGTCGTTGCCCCAGATGATCATATAATATGAAAGAAACGAGACGGTAACAAGCAGAAAAACTATGTAGATAACGGCTTTCATCGCCGACTTCATAACCGACGAGCTGACGTCGGTGTCGGCGAGATGGCTGTAGTCGCGGCGGGGGTCGGCGCCGGAGGTGGTTATCCTGCTGCGGTTCGTCGTCCCGGTGTAGCCCATGCCCAAAGGACCCGAATGCGCCGGCTGTTTCCGGCCGGCCGGCATATCGGGCGAAGTATGAATCTGGGCTCCCGTGTTCCGATGATCCGGCGTCTGACGGTGCGCATCGGTCTGGTTCATACCCGTCTGCTGCGGGAGCTGTTTGCGCGGCGGCGTTCCCTGCCGCTCACCGGTCAGGTGCATCGGCGGGCGGTCGGGAAGAAGACGCTTATTCGCGCCCGGTTCCGAGCCGGACGGCGGCGAAACATGTCTGTCGGCATTCGGGTTGGCGGCCTTTATCCGCTCGAGACGGGTGGTAGTATAATAATGATACGCCTTTTTCCGGTTCGAAGACTTGCCGCTGCCGCCCAACGGAACCGCAGGACCGGTCGAAGTCACGCGGGAAGGAAGACCGCCGCCGGAGGCTGCGCTCTTTGCATTTGCTTCCTTTGCCGGAGCGCCTGCATTATTCTTATTCCGATTTCGCGGATCGGCGTTCATCGACCGCCGGTAGCGCTCGCCGGCGGTAAGCGCCGGCTTTTTGTTGTTTATATCAGGTTCTTTGTTCATAGGCTGTACATTTCATGCGGTTTGTAAATTATTAAAACCGGGCGGTATCCGGCAAGATTTGTGCGCCGGATCAGGGCATGGCGGCCGGAAAGTCGTATCCCGAATTCGGCAGAATCAGACTTACCGCAAAGATTATTATGCAGAGAAGAAAAACCGGCGAAAATACGCTCGAAAGCAGCCGCTTTAAAAACGGTTCCGATGCATAAGGCGGCTTGGGTGCGTCGGATTTTACAAGGTCGTCGTAATGCCTGCCGGCTTGTGTCAGGGCGAGATAAGAAAACAGCGCGGTCAGCATCGTCATGGCAAATGCAAAAAAGACAAGGCTGCCGGAAGTTCGCATGACGGTCGCAAGGTTGTATTCGAACATCAGCGAAACGATGTTGTAAAAGAGCCGGACCGAGAACGCCGCCCAGAAGGAACCGGTTACCGAGCAGATCGAAGACAGAATCAGCCCGATCACGAAATAGAGCGGGAACTGAGTTATCGAAAGCCCAGCGGCTGCGTAAAGAAATGAAGACAGAAGCGCCGCCGCAACTCCCCCCGCCATATCCCGGTATTCGCAGTAAATGAGCGAGCGGAAGACAAATTCCTCGGCCGCCGCCGGAAGCACCGCGAAGGCAAGCACCAGATAGGAAATCCCGGCGAAATCGGCTCTTATCGAGCCGTAAGGCACGAAACGGCCGAAAAAGGTAAACTCTCCGGAATAAATCCCGAAGTTATACATGATAAGCTTCATCAGAATGGTTATCCCGACGAGCGCCATTGCGGCATCGGCGATGAATCTCAGACTGCGAAGGGATATCGGCTTGAAATTCAGGTGCATAATGGCGCCGGTGCCCATCAGCCGCAGCCGGAAAATGCCGGGCAGGACGAACACCATCAGCTGGAGTATAATGACCGAAAGATATATGTTGTCGCGCAGGGTGTAAACCGAGCTGTCGACATAGCGAACCGCGAGCATTAGCAGCATCGAAGCCGCCGCGAGCGCCGGCGCGGTATGCGCCGAACGGTACTTTTTGCGGTCATTTTCATTATCCTGAGCTATCGTCTTTAAATCAGCCATCGGAAAACGTCCTCACACCCTTTTCGGTGACGATGAAATCTGAGCGTATATCATAGCGGCCGCGGGGGAGACTGTCGAGTATGTCTTCCTCATAAGCCAGACCCGCACGCGCTCCGGCGAATCCGGGCAGAAAGCGGTCGTAGTATCCGCCGCCGGAACCGAGCCGGTAGCCGTTTTTATCCCAGGCGACGGCGGGTATGACACAGAGCGCAAGATCCTTTTCCGCATTGCGGGGATCGTATGCCGGAAGATCGATGTCCGGCTCAAGTATGCCGAACGCCCCCGCAGACAGCTGATCCGGCGACTCGATGATATGAAATGTCATCGAATGATTATCGCCGCACCGCGGCAGCGCCGTAAGCTTTCCCGCTTCGAGAGATGCCGTTATGAGCGGGCGGACGTCGATCTCTGTACCTGTCGGCATATAAAGCAGAACGGCGTTTGCGAATCTGAAGCAGGCAAGTCCGGTAATGCGGGTGATGATAGCGCCGTCAAGGAGGCTGCGGTCGTCTGTCCGGCGGTTTTTGCGGCGCTCGAGGCAGAGCCTTCGCAGCTCCCGCTTTCTCTGCGCCAGCCCCGGAACTTTGCCGCCGATACGGATATCGGTAACCGGCATTTCAGACCGCCATAGTCGAGTCTTTGATCTTCTCCGCCGCGTAGTCGCCGTAAAGCGCGGAAACGAGGGCGAGCGAGAATTCGAGCGAAACGCCCATGCCGCGGGCGGTGATATATGTCCCGTCACGCTCGACGGGAGCGCCGGTGTATTCGGCGCCTTCGAGATACTGTTCCCATCCGGGGTAGCAGGCGGCGCGTCTGCCCTTCAGAAGCCCCAGTCTTCCCAAAACCGAGGGCGCGGCGCAGATCGCGCCGATAAATACGCCTCTTTCGGCGGCATCGCGGAGCAGCCGCGCGACTTCCTTTGAAGCGGCGAGATTGTCGGTGCCGCCCTTACCGCCGGGAAGAATGTACATCTTCGCTTTATCGGGTTCGACTTCATTTAATGTTATGTCGGCTTTGACTTCGATTTCGTGCGCGCCCCTGACATAAAGGTTCTTCTGAAGGGAAACCGTCCTGACACAGGCGCCGGCGCGCCTCAGAATATCGGCAGGGGTCAGCGCCTCAACCTCTTCAAAGCCTTCGGCCAAAAACAGATATATCATTAATTCTCTCCTGATCTGTAGCTGAATTGTCTTTTCTTCAATCGTCTTCTCTCATCTTCATTTCCATATACTGCTCGCGGGAAATCAGCACCGTCCGGGGCTTCTGGCCGTCCGGCTCGGAGACAATTCCCATATTCTGCATCCGGTCGATGAGCTTCGCCGCGCGGCCGTAGCCGAGCGAAAGCCGGCGCTGGATGAGTGAAGTGGATATCTTGCCCGAATCGACGGCGAGCTTTATGGCTTCTTTGAGCATAGGGTCGTCATCGTCGGTATCGTCGATCTGGGCGGTCTTTTTGTCTTTATCAAGCGCCTGGGCGTTTTCTTCGACAAGGCTCTGGATTGTCTCGTCGTAGCTGTAGCCTTCCGACTTGTCCTTGATGAATTTGACCACCGCCTCGACCTCTTTATCCGAGACGAAGGAACCCTGCACCCGGACCGGCTTCTGGAATCCGACCGGGGAATAGAGCATATCTCCGCGGCCGATCAGCTTCTCGGCGCCGGTCATGTCGAGGATGACGCGGGAGTCGGTCTGGCTTGAGACGGTGAAGGCGATCCTCGACGGGATGTTCGCCTTGATAAGTCCGGTGATGACGTCGACCGACGGACGCTGCGTGCCGATGACAAGGTGCATTCCGGCGGCGCGCGCCTTCTGCGCCAGCCGGCAGATCGATTCTTCGACCGAATCCGGCGCGGTCATCATAAGGTCGGCAAGCTCGTCTATAATTATGACGACATACGGACATCTTTCAAAATCGGGGTCGTCCTTGAATTCCGGGTTCGTCTCGATCTCGCGGTTGTAGCTGTCGAGGTCGCGGACGCCGACTTTTTCGATCAGCGTGAAACGCCGCTCCATCTCGTTGACCGCCCATTGCAGTGCGCCCGCCGCCTTCTTCGGCTCGGACACGACGGGAAGCAGCAGGTGCGGCAGGCCGTTGTATACATTGAGCTCGACCTTCTTCGGGTCGACGAGGATAAGCTTGACTTCGTCGGGGTCGGCGCGGTAGAGCAGGCTCATTATCATCGAGTTTATGCAGACGGATTTTCCCATTCCGGTCGCACCGGCGATGAGAAGATGCGGCATCTTCGCCAGATTGCAGTATATCGGCTTGCCCGCAACGTCCATGCCGAGCGAAACGAGCAGCTTGTGCTTCTCCGATTTGAACTCTTTGTCTTCGATCATTTCGCGGAGGAAGACCGTAGCGACGACTTTATTAGGCACTTCGACGCCGACCGCCGCCTTGCCGGGGATCGGCGCTTCGATGCGCACTCCGGTCGATGCAAGCCCGAGGGAAATGTCGTCGACGAGGTTGGATATCTGCTTTACCCGGACGCCTTCGTCCGGCTGAAGCTCGTAGCGGGTTATCGTAGGCCCGCGGGAGATATCGACTATTCGGGTGCTGACCTTGAAGCTGTTCAGCATATCCGTCAGCTTCTTTGCGGTTGTGTTCAGCTCTTCGGAAATATCCTCGTTTTTCGGATGCTCCGGCTGGCGCAGCAGCGTCACCGGCGGCAGGACATACGGAGGCTTGGGCGGCGGCGCTTTCTCCGGCGTCAGCGGGACAAGCCGGTTCTTCTCCACGTCAAAGCTGTCGCGGGGGGCTTCGTCAAGGAATTCGCCCTCGCCGTCTTCATCGGAAAGTTCCGATTCGTCTTCCGTTTCTTTCGGTTTATCCGGATCTGCGGTTTTGAATTTCGCGAGGATTTCGCCGGGAATGACGGTATCTTCGCCGGATTTTTCCGATTGGGACTTAACGGCTATATCGGCTCCGGCGGCGGATGCGGCGGTTTTGTTTTCTGCGGCTTCGGCGGAGTTTTCTTCGTCTTTGAGGATATGCGCCGACGCTTCGGCCGAATCCGCGGTTTCGGCGGCGGGTTTTCTTATTCCGCGGCGGGGTGCGCCGATTCCGAATCTGCGGCGGAAAGCTTCCTCATCGGCTTTCACGAGGTTGGAGGGCTGCCCGAGTATTTTGTAGCCGGAAAAATAGCCTGCGGGAACCTTGTAGCCGTATTCGTCTACCGAATCATAGCTTTCGTGAGGATGCCGCCAGTCGTCCTGCGGAATCCCGGCGCCGTCTTCAGCTTCGGAAGTTTCTGCCGGAGCGGAGGCGTTCTCATGCGGCTTATATACAAAAGGCGGCGGGGTGCCGACTTCGGCAAGCGAGGGATTGAAATCGATCCTTCCGCCGGGGCCGGTTTGAATCGTAAGCGGGCCGCCGTTCGCCGTTTCGCTTTGATTTACCACTTCGACATAATCGCGGTGGCGGCGCAGGCGGTTCGGCGATGCCTGCTCATACGGCAGATAAGCCGGGGAAAAATACGCCGGCTCCGGATTCTTCATTACGGGCTCGTTTTCCGGAGTTTCCCCCGGGTCGGCATAAGGATTTGACGTAAGATACGGGTCCGGCTGCACGGCGGCGACGGTGTTTCCGGTATCGTTGTCAAAAAGCGCATCGGGCGGGGCGTGCCGCCGTTCGTGCTCAAACACGGCGTCTTCAAAAGCCTTTGGGGAGGGGGTTATATAGTTGTCGCTGAAATCATCCGCCTGCCGCGAGGGTCTTCTCCGGGCGAAGGGACTGTTCAGGATCATCGTGCGGTTGTCGTCGATCATTTCCGAGTCGGGGGAGTTGTCGTCCCGACCTAAAAGCCGGCGGATAAACATGAAGAAAGCGGCGACTCCCTCCGAAACAACCTTCGCAAATGCGGCGAGTGCGGAACCTACATTGCCGATACCCCGGATCATCGCCGCGAGACCTTTTGCCAGCGCCGATGCGGCGGCGCGATTTTCCTTTGTGTTGGATATCGCGGCATAAAAAAGTGCGGAGACGAGCAGCGCCGTGACGGAAATGGCAAAAACACCCGCCCGGCCGAGTCCGCGGAAGAGGAGCGAACCGATTAATCCGCCCGCCGCGCCGCCGCTTTGCAGCGCTTTGCCGGAAGTCCAGAGCTCGGACGGCGAGAGCGAGCTAAGCATCTCTTCCTTTGAAAAACCGTGGAGAAATACCGAGAAAAAGAGCAGCATTCCGAAAGCCGAACCGGCTCTCCAGCCGATACGGCGGTGAATAAGGTCGCTTTTCAGGAAAAAGGCGAAGAGCAGCAGGGCTGCGGGGAATGTAAATCCCGCCGCTCCGAAAAGCCCGCAGAGCAGCGACTTTACGCCGCCCGCAAACCCGGCGGTCTGCGGGAAAAAGTAACATATCGTTACGAATATCGCGGAGAAGATGAGCAGTATCCTACCGATAAGCTCGCCGGATACCGGGGACTCGCGCTTCGGCGTCGGGTCGGGCAGCGGAATTCGCTGCCTTTCGGCCGATTGTTCTTTCTTCCGGGGCTTGAGCGCAGGGGAAATGTTTACGGTTTCGATGTATTCTTCCCTTGCCGGCGCGGCTTTTTCGGATGCGGCGCGCTTATTTTTTATTTTATTTTCGGATGCGCCGCTTTTTGCGGCGGTTTTTTTCTTCCGGGAATTCGATGTCTGTTTTCTGCCGTTCCCGGTCGGCTTTTTTGCAGACATTCGACAAACGCCTCCAATCAACCGCGTTTATTTGATTTTATATCCGGCTCTCGGCGGAATATCAGAGCACCAGCGCCAACAGCCCGACGGCGAAGCAGTAGACGGCGAAATAGCGAAAACGCTCTTTTTTCGCGATGAAATTCAAAAGCCCGAGCGCCAGAAATCCGGCGGCAAAGGCGGCGGCAACCCCGGCGATGATCGCCGGAGCGCCGGCGGATGCGGACGGATCTTTTATCA
>JAAZGC010000162.1 GCA_012511425.1 Clostridiales bacterium
CGGTTGAAATATTCCGAATAGCCGCCGATGCGGACTATCAGATTTTCGTGCTTTTCCGGATGCGCGATGGCGTCGAGTATCTCCTCGCGGGAGACGCAGGTTATCTGCAGCTGCATTCCGCCGCGCTTAAAGAAAGCTTCGGTCAGCGGGCGGAGATACTCGCTTAGGTGCTCTTTCCGCATACGGAGATTCAGTATCGGGGTTCCGAGCACCCGGTTCAGCGGCAGAGCCGCGACGCTGTTGAGCAGCGCGGTAGGACCTTTTTTGTCCTTGCCGTGAACTGACCCCAGCGAGTCGCAGAGCGGCGTTCCGGCAGCCCGCCCGTCGGGAGTTGCGCCGACCGGAATCCCGGCGCTTTCGTATGTTATAAACTGGTTGGACGCGGTGATATACTTGCCAGACGGCCAGCACTCGCGCTGATTGAAGCTTTCGTAAATCCGCCCGGCAAAGTCGGCGCCAAGGGCATCGACCCGCTCGTCGTCGTTGCCGAAAGCGGGACACTCGCGGCAGGCGGCAAGGAATTCGGGGTCTTGCGCATCGAGCGCCGCCATAAAGCTCTCGGCTGAATATCTGCCGCTTTCGAAAATCAATTCGCGGACGGCGGACAGCGAGTCGATAACGTTTATCAGCCCCGCCACGTTGCTGATGCTCCAATAGTATCTGGCGCCGCCGGCGTTGAAATCGAGACGGCGGTCGATGCAGTCGTCGACAAAGAGGGTGCGCACCGACTGGGGGCGGTGCTTGCCGCGGGTCTTGCGGTATTCGGTGACGATATCCAGCGCTTCGGCGATCTGGCGGGCGCATTCGTCGGTGAAGGCGTCGAAGTAATCGTCGAAATTATCGAATTCGGAAAGATGCGCTCGGGTGAATTGATCGTAAATAAGCGCGGTGTTTATCCCGAGGTCTTCCGAGCCGACGTTTGAAATTCCTTCAAGCATCGTCTCGGTGCAGCCGCCGAAGGAGAGGCGGATGCGGTCTTCTTCCGGAATTTCCGGGAACTCCCGCATCAGCGCTTCCTGGAAGGCGTTCTCGTTGTAAAGCGCCGGCTGACCGCAGGAAGTCGCAAGAGAGGCGTATACCTCCCGCCAGACTTCGTCCGGCATATCCGGCTTAATCCTCAGCTGCAGACTCGGACGGCGGATATAGCGGCTCGCGCGGATGCACTGCAATGTCAGCGCGTTGTAATCGGGACCCAGCGCCCCCGACCAGCCATTGTTGCAGTCGATGTTCCGGTAAAGCTCGTGAAGCAGATCGACGATGTCTTCGCCGTTATAAAATTTAATAAGATGCTGATCAAGCCTGCCGATGTCGTCGCAGCCGTCAACATAATATACAAAGTTGTAAAGCACAACCGCTTCGTATAGAGTGGTCGGCGCTCTGTCGGTGTGTTCAAGCGCTTCGATAAGCCCCTCATGAACGCCGCCGCGGCTCCTAAGATGAGAAAGCAGCTTTTCGCGGTAGATGTCGATGCCGTCAAGAACCAAAAGCAGGGCGGCGCGGAAGTCGTCGTCGGGAAGCGTTTCAACCCTTGAGCGGTATGAGCAGAGACCCTCATTGAGAATCCTGCCGTAGTTGATAAAAGAATGGGTATATCCGGCGCCGCCGACGGTATGCGGAGTCGGAAAGCCGGTTACTTTGCCGGCTTCATCGAGAAATGCGGTATAGCACTCATCGTCCACCTTATCTTTAAGCGCTCTGAGATCGGATGAGAAGGTGTATGAGTAATCGGGGCGGACGGTAAGACCGCTGCCGTTTACCGTACCGATGACCGCTCCGCAGGGATAAAGCCTGCCGCCGCCGTATGGGGTCGGGTCGGTAAACTCATAATAACGCTTGAGGGCGTTTGCATATCTGTATATCGGTTCCCGGTCGGGAAACTCAAAAAGCCCGCCGGCGTAAGGCTCGCCCGCGTCAAAGAACCGCTTGGAAATCGTGCTCATGATACTGACCTCCGGTATGAAATCCCGCCGGTTTGCGGCAGAAACCGTCTTTAATATTTTATTCAAATCTATTGTAGCACAGTCAAGCCGATATTTCAAGTCAAAAGCGAAAAATATCAATCAAAAACCAAGGCTTTATACTTTAGAATATTACAAAAAGCTTAAGTTTTCGTATTATTATATCTACGCAATGCTCCGAGACTTGAAATATTTGCAAAAATATAGTATGATATTATCGGAGGTGATCGAAATGTAACCCGATTCTGCACAGTTTGCGGCTTTGCCAAAGCCGATATTTAAATTATTATAAAAATAAAAAGGGAGGAATATTTATGACAGAAGAAAGCAGATATTCAAACAGTACATTTGACATAGTATCGAGAACGGCGTTTCTGATGGGGGTTCCCAAAAGAATCTTTGAGAACGAATTCGAGCCGCCGAAGATGGAAATCTACGAGGAGCTTAAAAAAGAAAAAAACGCCCGGATAATAAGAAACTTATCTATGCTCCGGACGGCGACGGAACGTAATTTTAAAAACATAAGCGAAGCGATGCGCTTCGATTTCCGGGATATAACCACGATGAGCGAGTATCTCCCGATCGAATGCTTCAAAGAACTTACGGACGACGGCGTCCGCCTCACCCTTAAAACGGGCGCCAAATTATACGAATATGTGGTTGAGTTCAACAAAAATATTTCAGACAGAATAAACAACTGCAAAAACCTCTACCCGTTATGGATAAACTGGGACTACATCCGCGACCTTTTCATAATGCCGGACGGGCTTACGATGCAGGGCACCCAGAAGGCGGCGGACAAATATTACGCAAATCAGAATTATTACCCGTATCAGGTGTACTTTAACTGGGACGAGCCCGCCGACTGCGGCAATATTCTTTACAACGACAAAAAATTCGTCTGGCTGCTTTATTCCTGGCACAACGACAGATTCACCGATTACAGCCGGGTGTCCGACGTCGGAAATTACACCAAAAACAATATTTACGACCTTATAACCGCAAGCTCGAAGACGGTTTTCGTCGTCGACTGCGAAAACTCGGATCCGTATAAGCTCTGCGCGGCGCTCACCAACCTCGATCACGATATAATACTGAAAGTCAGCCGGATAATCCTGTTCGACGACATCCACACCGCCACGGCGTGGCGCATACTCGAAAGCTACGTAGACATCCCGGTCGAGCATATGATGATAGACCGGCTCAAGTCGAACAAGTCGCTCGTCGACATCAAGCTGACGGCGAGAGCGTGTGAAGAATATTACAAAAACGCCGTCGATTCCTTCGTCATCGTGTCGAGCGATTCCGATTATTGGGGTCTTATCTCATCTCTGCCCGAAGCGAGATTCGTCGTCATGGC
>JAAZGC010000163.1 GCA_012511425.1 Clostridiales bacterium
GAAAAGAGGATAACTACAAACCATATCGTGCTCAACGACGGAAGCTTTATAGGTTTCGAAGAAGACTCGAATTATACATTCATTGATACTTTTAAAGGAAAAAAACTTCGCTTTGCCGCGGTACCGGGAATAGGTACACCGGAGGATTTCGAAGGCATCGACGTTTCGGATAAGATAGCGGTAATACAGCGAGGTGAGATTACCTTTACCGAAAAGATCACCAACGCTCAGGAACGCGGTGCAATCGGAGCTATTATATACGACAATATCGACAGCTCGGCATATGTGTTGATGTCGGTTGATGAGGGACTGCTCCCTGCCTGTTTCATACTGAAATCCGACGCGGAAATTCTCCTTGCATCGGAGAGCACCCGTATTTCAATAGAGCAGAGAAACATAATATCCGATTCACCCGAATACGGACTGATGTCCGATTTCAGCTCCTGGGGTCCCAACGGTCTGCTTGAGCTTAAGCCGGACATAACCGGCTTCGGCAGCGATATTTATTCCGCTTTTGCGGATAATAAAGCGGGAAACATGAGCGGAACCTCGATGTCATGCCCGTATATTACAGGCGTCTCGCTGCTGATAAGACAGATGCTTGTCGAAACCGAAACCGATTACTCGGAAATCGACGGAATCGACAATATCGGAGACCGGGTTAATATGATGATGATGAATTCGGCTGAGATACTGACCGACGGTTACTGTTTCATTTCCCCGCGCTCTCAGGGCGCAGGACTCGCGATTGCCGACGATGCGCTTATGAATTACACCGAAATGATCGATCCCGAAACCAAAAAAGCCAAGCTTTCGCTCGGCGACAATCTGGGAAGAGAATTTGAAATAAAAGTTCAGCTGATAAATGTATCGGATACCGATCGCGATTATTATGTCGGCGCTTATGTAATGGTCGAAGATTATTACTACAGCGAAGAATTGAGCGAAGGGTTCTGCGCCGGCTATGATATCTGCCTTGAAAATGCCAAGGTAACGATGGGAAATGACAAAACCGACTATAATCTTGCAAACGAAAGATATAATGCTTCTCCGATCACCGTTCCGGCGAAGTCATCGACAGAGCTTGTCTTCAATGTAAAGCTCAGCAAACTTGAAATGGTCGAGTTCGATAAGATATATAAAAACGGTTACTTCATCGAAGGATTTGTCTGCGCTTTCGAAAGCGTTGAAGAGGGTGAATATCCGGACAAGGCGTCAGTCCCGTTCCTCGGTTTCTCGGGAGACTGGGATGCCCTGCCGATGTTTGACTATACCGGAAACTTTATGAAGACTTCGCTTTACAGCACTATATATCTCGGTGAAGAAGTCGTTTATTATGAACTCAGCGAAAGCCTTTTCGATGAGGGATTCACAGACCCGCGTTTTATGTATATCTCACCGAACAACGACGGCATAAACGACGACCTGATGGTGAATATTCAGCTGCTCCGCAACGCAAGACACCTCGTAATAGAGCTTTATAACGAAGACGGCGAACAGCTGCTCTCCGATCCGTGGGAATACACTACAAAGGCGGGAACCGACGAAGACGGAAGTCTTATCTATGACAACTCGGTTCTGTATTATCTTGTCGATTCCGATAATACCGACTATATCTACCCGGACGGACGCTATCGCGTATTAATAAAAGCATCGCCCGAGTCAGCACCGGAGCTTTTCGGGAGCTATGAGCTTGAATTTGTGATAGACACTAAAAAACCGGTCCTCGATTACAGTAAAATCGATATCGAAGACGGATATAAATATCTCACGGTAAAGGTTTCCGATGACAACCTCATTTCATTGATTTCGCTGTATGAAGGCGAATCGGAAGACGATGAATATACTCCATACACCGAAGATGTTTTGCTGTACTCGGATGAAATCTCCGGGATATTCGAATACACTTTCAATATTACCGATATAGAATCGGATCACATCTATCTCGACATTTATGACGCTTCATACAATGTCCGTACCGTCAGAATCGATCTCAATTAAATGCATTAAGGTTGACTTATAATGTTTAAAAAAATATTATCCGCCATACTCGGCTTAACGCTTGCATTCGCGGTAATGCCGATATCCTCCGCCGCAAAAGGCGAGTGCGCAAAATATATCGTCTCTTTGAAATCCGACGCCGATTTGAAAAGAGCCGAAAGAGCGATATCTTCGTTTGCCGGTGTCGAAATTGAATACAGATACGACAAATTGCTCAAAGGCTTTTCGATTTCAGCCGAAATAGATGATGTCAAAAAAATAAAGGCATTGTTTGATGTCAAAACCGTTGAGCAAGCTCAGAAGTATCAGCTTTTCGAAGAAGAAACTGTCGATGCTGACGAGGAAGTATCCTCAGCCGAAGATGAAGATTCGGAACCGGAAGATGCAGGAACCGAAGAAACCGCTTCCCCGCGGGATATTTATCGCGGAGAAGGACAGCTGGCTGCGGTAATTGATGCCGGTTTCAACACGGACAACTCATACTGGCAGCTAACCGAATCCGGAATCGAAGCGGCTGTGCTCGATGAATCGGCTGTAACAAAAGAGGGTCTCAATGCCGAAGCAGCCGAATACGTAAGCATCAAACTGCCCTTTGTTTATGATTATTCCGACGGCGACTCCGATGTCAGCTGCACAACTGGCCACGGAAACAATATCGCCGGCATGATAGCCGCAAACGGCGCAGGCATTGAAGACGGCTTTCAGGGAATCGCCCCGGAATCTCAGCTTATTTTGATGAAGGTATTTGACGACAGCGGTGTTTTTGCATATGAAGGCGATATCATCGCTGCTCTCGAAGACGCCTATCTGCTCGGTGCCGATGTTATTAACCTCAGCTTCGGCCGTCCCTGCGGCAGCGATGACGGCAGCCCGGTCGAGCAGGGCATAACCGATGCAATAAATTCGCTCTGGGAAGCCGATGTAATGGTTGTCTGCGCTGCCGGAAACAACGGCAGAACCGGCGGCGGAAGCTATTATAATAAGATTTACGGTGAAGCTAACCCGACTGTAACGCAGATCGACAGCGGTACAATAGCCGCTCCCGCATCGATTCCCGCCGCAACCGCAGTCGGAGCTATATATGAAAGCGAAAACTATATTCCGATATTCAAGCTCGCAGGCAGCACAGATATAGGATATATCGACACAAATAAAGATTACATAGGCAAGTATTTCGCAGCAATTTTTGATACCGAAGCGCTGGAATATGTCGTGGTCGAAGGTATCGGCACAGAAGAGGATATCGCCGCTTCTCCGGATCTCGAAGGAAAGCTGGCGCTTATCGCAAGGGGCGAGATTACTTTCACCGAAAAGTGCAACAATGCTGCCTCCGCCGGAGCCGTTGGCGTGATAGTATACGATCCGAATAAGGGAGCCGAAGCCGTCAACATGGCTCTCGAAGGCACCGTCATACCCGCAATATCGGTTTCATATGACGATGCCATGAAGATGATTCAATCGGATAAGAAAGCGGTATATATTTCCCTCGGTCACTTTGCCGAAGGGACAATAAAAAATAAATATATCTGGGC
>JAAZGC010000164.1 GCA_012511425.1 Clostridiales bacterium
ATCTTTTCTTCGGGAACGTTGTGCATGGAAACCGGGATGCGAAGCATCGATGCAAGGGTTATGATATCAGCTCCAACATGACCATAGCAGGAAGCGCCGTGGTTAGCGCCCCAGTTTGCCATAACATCGTAAACGCCGGTAAATGCGCCTTTTCCGGTTAGAGTCGGAGCAAACCAGAGAGACGGCCAGGTCGGGTCGGTGCGGGCAAGGATTTTAAGTGATACTTCGTCCGGAAGTTCAACGGTGTAGCCCTCGGCTATCTGAATTACCGGTCCCAGACCATCCACCAGATTCACGCGAACCATGGTAACCGGCATTTCGCCGCGGGAGATATACTGCGAGCTAAAGCCGCCGCCGCGGAAATAGCACTTGTTCGCCGGAGCCCATTTAGTGTTGGCGAGCATGTTCTCTATATCATTATCGGTGACGTTCCACCATTCTTTCATGACATGATTGCCGTTCTCGTCAAGAGAACCGCCGTTGCCGTCAATAGCGGAGGCGCCGGAGTTGAGAAGGTGCATCAAGCCGCCGGAAGCCTTTCCGGTAAGTTCATACCCGGTGACGCGCTTTACCGCGTCCGGACTCCAATATGTGCGGACATCGGAGAAGATGGCGGGACGGTTGGATACGAGATTCAGGAACAGCATAGCCACTGCGTTGAGGCTGTCGTTCTCAGTTGCAAGTATGAAGGGCTGGCGCTTGCCGCTCCAGTCGAAGGTGGAATTCATGATAGCTTCGGTGAAGTCGGCGTTCGGCAGGTAGTCTGTCCACTGTCTCTGTCCCTGAAAACCGCCGAATATTGCGTTGCGGCCGTTGGACTCCTCAATGAAACCGAGTTCAGCGAGCCGCGGGTTGCCGAGCATAATATCGCGGATGATTATGCTCATCTTGGCGATGTATTCCCACTCGACCTTATCCTGTTCGGGAGTTGTAAGCAGCTCTTTTACATTGGGATCAAATCCCTTACGATTTGCGCAGTTTTCATTGATCCAGCTGAGCACCGTCTTATATTCGTCGGGGTCATATATGCCTTTGTCGATGCGGCGCTGGATCTCTATCATGTCGACCCATTCGGGTCTTACGCCGAGATAGTTCTGCATGAAATCGGCGTCAAGATAAGATCCGCTGATACCCATCGAAACAGCGCCCAGACCGCAATAAGCCTTATTGCGCATCAAACCGACTGCAATACCGCAGCGGGCAAAGCGAAGGAGCTTTTCAGATACGTCGCAGGGGATCGTCTGATCGTCCATATCCTGAACGTCATAGCCATAAATTGCGAAAGCCGGCAGGCCTCTCTGAGCATGTGCTGCCATTACGGCTGCAAGATAAACCGCACCGGGGCGCTCGGTACCGTTGAAGCCCCAAACCGCTTTAACGGTCATCGGATCAAGGTCCATTGTTTCGGAGCCATAGCACCAGCATGGGGTTACCGAAAGAGTCGCGCAGACATTTTCGCGGGAGAAAAAGTCGGCGCATATTGCGGCTTCATTGCCGCAGCCGATAGTTGTCGGGGAGATTACGCACTGTACCGGAGTGCCGTCCGGATAAAACAGATTCTCCTCGATAAGCTTCTTCGCGGCTTTCGCCATACCCATGGTCTGGTCTTCAAGCGATTCGCGGACACCTTTAACCTCGGGAATCGGATTGCGCCGACCGTCGATTATCGGTCTTATGCCTATCTTCGGTTTTGTCATTTCCATGATATATATTCCTCCTGTATTGAAATTATATTTTTGACTTTAATAAAAGCTGTAACTATAATATAACATAAATCCGACTGGATTTCAAGACATTTTTATATTTTTTCGAATAAAATCGGTAATAAATATCGTTTCGGTCAAATTACGCATATATCATTGACAAATAATAGAAATCATGATATAATTATAAAAATAAAGGAAAACGGTGGTAAGATGGAAATCAGATAACCTTGTATGAGACAACTAATCCGTACGCATCCGAGAGGAACATCTGCGGCGTTTTGTTTTCATGCGGTTATCTGTCGGTGCGTCTTTATCATCTTTTTTATATTTTCAGAGCGCCCTCAGATTATTACCGCCGACATCGCCCGGATGCCGGCGTTTTATATATGAGGTGAATGTTTTGATTGAAGTCAGAAATCTTAAAATAAATTTAACTTGCGACTTGCGCACGATAATCGACGGGCTGAGCTTTACCCTCAACAAGGGTGATCGCGCTGTTATAATCGGAGAAGAAGGCAATGGCAAATCCACCCTTCTCAAGCTAATATACGATGAAAAACTTACAAACGGTTATGTGTCTTATGAGGGCAGCATAAACCGAAACAACGTTTTAATAGGATACCTTCCGCAGGAACTTTCCGAAGCAGACAAGGCGCTGCCGATATCTGAATATGTAAGAAAATATCAGTTTAATAACAATGTGCGCTTTGATATGCCGCCGGAAATTGTTTCGGCTGCGTCGGAGCTTGAACTTCCTTCTGACATTCTGAGTTTCGAAAGACCTTTAGGGTCACTTTCAGGCGGAGAGAGGGTCAAGCTGCTGCTAATGCTGCTGCAGCTTTCTCATTATGACGTCATTTTGCTTGACGAGCCGTCAAATGATATTGATATAGAGACTCTTGAAAAGCTTGAGGACTTTATAATCAACTGCTCTGTTCCCGTAATGTTTGTTTCTCACGATGAAACTCTTATCCGCGGCGCCGCAAACATGATAATACATATCGAACAGCTTCGGGATAAGACCCGCCCGCGTTCTGGAGTCTATCGTATGACTTACGATGAATATTATGAAAGCCGTCTTCGTGGGATGGAGAATCAGGCAAGAGTCGCCGGAAGCGAACGAAAAGCTCTGGCAAAGAAGCAGGAGAGATGGCAGAAAATTTATAATGCCGTTCACTTTGCGCAGAATAATGTGCTCCGCGCCGCTCCAAGTACCGGTAGATTGCTTAAAAAGAAAATGCACAGCGTTAAAGCGCAGGGGCGCCGAATTGAGCGGGAACGCGAGAATCTGACTGAATTTCCGGAAACAGAAGAAGCTATTATGCCGGATTTCAGAGAAAATGTCGCCTTTCCGAACGGAAAGATATTGCTCGAATTAAATCTGCCACTGTTGCTTACAATTGACGGCAAACGCGAATTGAGCCGGAATATAAAACTGAATTTAACAGGTCCTAAAAAAACTTTTATAATCGGTAAGAATGGCTGCGGAAAGTCGACACTCATCAAAATCGTTGCTGATGAATTGCTCGGCAGAAAAGACATAAACGCCGCTTACATGCCACAGAATTACTCGGATATGCTTGATCTTTCGCTTACTCCGGTTGATATATTAGCCGAGTCTGGGACTAAAGAGGATATTACTATTGCAAGGTCTTATCTCGGGGCTATGAAATTCACCCGTAATGAGATGCTGCATAAAGCTTTTGAGCTTTCCGAGGGACAGAAAGCAAAATTGTATTTGATCAAGATACTGCTCGGAGGATATAACATACTTATTCTTGACGAGCCGACAAGAAATCTCAGCCCGCTTTCCGGTCCGAGCGTGCGCCGATTGCTCTCCGATTTTAAAGGAGCAATAATAGCGGTCTCTCATGACAGAATGCTTATAAACGAAGTAGCCGATACCGTATTTGTTCTTGATGAATCCGGACTTACCGAAATATATTGACGGTATCCGATTTTACTCTTGCATTTATACCAAAAATATGGTATAAATAATTGAATACTTTCCGTTTCGCCGATAATCATATAAACTTTGGAGGAACAAATGTATAATACTACAGGCTTAGCTTTCACCGAAGCGAAATTAAAAAACATTACACTTAACACAAGGTTTGTCCGTTCGGCATTTGAGCTTTTCGACTCAACTCCCGACGCTCATGTAAGCGATTACGAATTCACTGTTTACGAAGAACTTGCAAAACACCCGATCGGGCTTATTATAACCGCACACACCTGCGTCAGTCCCGAAGGAAGATCCAACGACTTTCAGAACGCTATATGGAGCGACGAATATATTCCCGATCAGAGCCGAATCGCTTCGCTGATAACGGCGGGAAGCGGTAAGTGCAAATCCGCGCTTCAGATAGGCCACGGCGGCATGAAGGCGGAAAATCACAACGGGGGACGCAGAGTATTAACACCAGACAACATGACAAAGGAAGACATCAAATCAGTAAGAGAAGCGTTTGTTTCTGCCGCCGTCAGAGCGAAAAAATGCGGGTTTGATTCGGTTGAATTACACGGCGCGCATATGTATCTGCTTTCGCAATTCTTTTATCCGCAATATAATCACCGAAGCGATGAATACGGCGGCAAAGCCGAAAACCGCATAAGGATAGCCGCTGAAATTCTGACTTCGATAAAAGAAACGGTCGGAGATGATTTTCCGGTATTTTTAAAGCTGAACGGCGACAACATCGAAGAGCCTGAGCAGTATTTTGAGGATGTTGTCCGGGCATGTGAAATATTATATGATAACGGTTTAGAGGCGCTTGAGCTTTCCGGTTATCATTCTTCTCCGCGCGGTGAACCTAAAGAACCGTTTTTCAGCGAAAATGCCGCGCGGCTTGTTTCTTTAACTAAACTTCCGATTATTCAGGTCGGCGGAATCAGAACTCTTGAGCAGGCAGAGGAAATATTAAGCCGTGGGATAACTGCCGTTTCGATGGCGCGGCCGTTTATCTGTCAACCGGATCTGATTGAGCATTGGGCAAATGGCGAGCGGGCTAAGTGCATAAGCTGCGGCAGATGCGGCGGAAATCGCGGAAGGTGTATCCTTTGACATCGGTTGTTCATCCCTTCCCTGCCGTATATTCGCAAGAAAGCGAAACGCTCATATTAGGCAGCTTTCCTTCGGTAAAATCTCGTGAGAACATGTTTTATTACGGTCATCCGCAAAATCGCTTCTGGCGGGTAACCGCTGCGGTTTTTGGGGCTGATGTACCGGAGACGATTGACGAAAAGAAAAGATTTATAATTGAAAATCGCCTTGCTCTCTGGGATGTGATAGAATCTTGCGAGATTACCGGTTCTTCCGATGCTTCAATTAAAAATGCGGTTGTTAATAATATCGCAGGTTTGATAGCCAAATCGAAGATAAACCGTGTATTCTGTAACGGAGGAACGGCGGGTAAACTTTATGAGCGTTATATTTATTCACGAACCGGTATTGCCGCCTTAATTCTCCCTTCTACTTCTCCGGCTAACGCTGCATATAACCTTGAAAGACTGATTGATGCTTGGAAAATAATAAAATAAAAACCGGATTTTCACCGGTTTTTTGTTATTAAGCGCCGAAATTCGGGATTATGATAAATCCATTGATTTCAAATAGAAATTCCTTGGAAAATAACAGCGATGCTATATCGGCTGAATTTTCGGGGAGTTGCTTCGCTCTTATAAGTCCTGTCGCCTGATGTCCGGGATGGTGGCAGTCGGAGCCGATCGTGGGTATTAAGCTGTTATCGACTGCCCATTCGGCGGCAAGCGGATTGCGGCTCCTGTGGTTGAGATGCATATTGAATACCTCAACGCCGTCGAGCAGTGACGGATCAATTCTTACCATACCGTCCCTAAACGGGTGAGCCTGAAGGAAAAAGTGTTGAGTTTTTTTATATTCACGGCAGAAGTCTTCGACCGAACCCGGCAGGTAGTCGTAAAAAGCGTCGCAGTCAGCTTCGTCTATACCGAAAATCAGATAGTCGTTATTGTTTGGGGAAAAACGAAGCTCTGCTCCGAGACAAACATTCATCCCGAGTTTTTTTCCGAAAGATTTGGTTTTTTCGTATGCTTCCATGAACTCCCGAACCGACTCACTCCTCGATCTGCCGTTCTGCAGCATTCCGGGGGTGTAGTGATTCGTGACGCACAAGCAATCAACGTTCTTTTCGTGATAAATTTGAGCCAGTTCGTCAGGCGGAAATTCCGAACATCCCGACACCGGGTTTGTGTGAGCGTGAAGCTCTATTCGATATGGGTATTCATTTATCAATTCTTTGATATCGATCATTATACACCCGCCTTGACGGTAACTTCAACGCCTTTCGGTGCCGTGACTTCGGTTGTTACATTTTCGTCGCTGTCTTTTGTATTCCGTATTGTAACAACGCCGTGAGGGGTGGGATAAGTTCCGTTTGCATATGAAAGATCACCTAAATGAGGTTCAATCGTAAGCTTGCGGCATCCGGGCTCTTCGACTTTTACTCCGAGAATATAATGCGTCATGAAAGGACAAGGGCCGGACGCCCAACCGTGGCAGAGGCTGTGACGGAATTTCACATAGCAATAAGCGCCCCAATCGCCGTGGATATCGACTTTACCCTCCGGAACGAGCTCGTCTATGGGAGCTGCGTTCTTCATCCAGTTGATGTCAAAGTCCTCCCAGAAAGTAGTGGCTCCCATCGAAAGCATTCCGCCCCAATAATCGCGCATTCCGTCCAGCGCTCCCTGCCAGTCTTCAGCCAGTGCTTTTGCAGTCAGGATATAATAGCCAAAGAAGGTAGAAAAACCGTGAGCTCCGTCTTTGCTTATGAGCTTTTTATTCATTTCATCTGCGTTAGCGATACCGGAAAGCACCAGTAAAGCGCCGGCAGATTTGGAACCGTTCGGATCCGGATTGTGTTTCTTCATGCGCTCGGCGGTTTCGCAGCATTTAGCGGCAAGGACAGGATTTTTGAGCTCTTTAAGAAGATATGCTCCGCCCTTCAGAGCCATACATAAAAGTCCCTGCATGCCGGCGTGCATCGCCTCGGGATTTGCGTTATTCGGCCAGTCGAGGAATTTAACCGGCAGCTGTTCAACTCCGTTTTCATCGACAAGAGTTATAAGATGAGCGAGAAGTTTTTCGAGATATTCCTTTTGGCTCAAAAGATAGCTGTAATTACCGGTCGCAAGGTACCAATCTTTATGCAGCAGTATCCACCAAAGCGAATACGCCGGCATTCCGTTCATCCAGCTCATTTTACCGATACTAATCGGTGCGTCTTCCCGGGCAAGGTCAAGCGACTTCGGAACGACTTCGTTATATCCGAATGCGGCAGCGATTGTCAGCACCTCGGTATGCATATCGCCTATCCAGACAAGACGGTCGCGCTTGATGCCGTCCCAGAGGTATTCCTGCATATTGAGATGGGCGGTATAGGCGGCGGTGTTCCAGATACGATTAAGCAGCGGATCGGAGCAATCGAAGGAGCCTTTATAATCGATATCCCGGAAGATAAAGACAGCGGATACGCTCTTTAATGTGATTTCGGCTTCATCGTCCAAAAGATCAATACGGCAGAAGCGAAAGCCGGATTCGTTTACTTCCGGAGCGCAGAAGAATCCGACATTAATCACCTGGTCTCGGGGAGCGTGGTCATTTGTCGTATTTTTAATGCCCAAATCTGTCATCGCTTCCATTGCCGACTCACCGCGGCGGACACGAATATTTGCGCGGTTGTTATCTTTGGAGGTTACCGTTTTTACCATTATCCGGACGGTTCCGTTAAGCTCTATTCCGTAGTCAAGGAGAATTGAAGCCTTCGGTTTTCCCGGGCGGTTTCTCAGGACGCATACCGGAGAATCTCCGAAGGAAATCTGCTGGCTGCGCTCAAGAAGCAGGCTGTCTTCGAAGGAAACATCAGCTCCCTCTTCTCGTGAGGTCCAGAGCACTCTCGTAGGTGTTATATAGCGTCTTGATCTTACATCGGGGTCCGAGCCCTGCAAAGCCGGTATTTTTTCATAAATTTTTGACATATCTTTTTCCTTTCGGTTAAGTATAACTGGAAGTTGTTTGTTTTTAAAGATTGTCATTATTATAACCCATTCTGATGAAAATATCAAGCAGGATAAATAAATTTGTAAATATAGAAATTATACGTATTTTTATCTACAAATAATGTTGACGTTCTTGACAGAGTCGAAATAATATTGTATAATTATCACAGGATACAGGATTGTTATTTAACTATATATCCTGACCGGCATCAAGTTTATCTATCTTGCAGATATTAAGGGGGTGTGAAATGAACTTAATTAAACGCACGGCAGCGCTATTGCTTGCTTTGTGCCTTGCTTTCGCCGTATTTTCCTCCTGCGGCAAGGCTGCGGATTCCGGAAAAACCGACGGAACTCTTTCGGCTGACGGTACGGCGGCAGAAACCACGGAAGCCGAGACCGGGGTACTCGATTACCTTCCAAGTATGGATTTTAGCGGCAACACCTTCATAATACTTCAGAGAGAAGGCTTTGATTACGAATTCAAATCGGAAGAACAGACCGGAGATCTGATAGAAGATGCCATTTACCAGCGAAACAGACTTATAGAAGACACCTATAATGTAAAAATCGCTACAATCGAAAAACCATATACCTGGGGCGGAGGAGATACTTTTAACAAAGAACTGGTAAGCTCCGTTATGGCAGGAAATTCAGATTTTGATATTGTTGCAGGTTACGCGGCAATGATTCTCGGAGCGATACAAAAAGGGCTTTTCATCAACTGGTACGACGTTCCGAATATTAATGTCGAACATCCGTGGTGGTCTCCTCAGATCGCCGACTCGCTCACCATTAATAAAAAGATGTTTGCTATGTCGGGTGACATTTCACTGTCTCTTTGGGAATCCATGGAATGCATTTATTACAATCAGAAAATTGCGGAGAATTACAATTCCGGAGATTTATATAATATCGTCAAGGACAACGGATGGACATTTGATGTAATGAATACAGCCGCTTCGCAGGTTTACGGTGACCTAAACGGCAACGGCGAATTTGACCCCGCCGATATGCATGGTTTCATAGCTGTACACACTACTCCGATCGATGCTTTCCTTCCCGCATTCGATATTCAGGTAGTCAAGCGCGGCGATGACGGTTGGCTGCATTTTACCATTAACAGCGACAGAACCGTCGGAGCGCTCGAAAAACTTGCGAGTATGTTTTTCGGCGGCGGACAATACGCCTTCATGACTGCCACCGAAAACCTTGAAGTAATATTTAAAGAAGACCGCTCTTTATTCTACGCTGCTGATCTTCGGCTTTCGGCAAATCTCAG
>JAAZGC010000165.1 GCA_012511425.1 Clostridiales bacterium
ATGACAAAACCGCTGTCGGTTTTTACAGGACCGAAGCAGCCGTTTACATATGACAGCTCAACCGAAACGCCGCCGGCGGGCAGTTCATAATTTCCGTGCAACGTTTTCACACAAATCTGACTCCTTTATGATATGTTATCCTAATTTATTATACCACAAAAACAGCCGAAATGCAAAGGCGGCAGAAACAGAATACGGTTCTTCGTTTTTTCATGATACTCCGTATTTTAAAACTCACCCCCCTCTTTTTCGACTTTTTTCGTCTTTCCTCTTGCCAAACCGCTCTAAATGTGGTATCATATCGACAGAGAAATATAATGTGGGCAGACGCCCGGAGGTATATATCATGGCACAGAGAAAAACACGCTTCGACAGACGCCGGTTCAATATCGGCACCTACTGCATCGCCGAATACGCCCGCGAAGACCGGCATGTCCGCGAGATGAAAGAATGCGGCATCGACTTTCTGACTGCCGCTCCTTACGACAAAAAGCTGCTTGACAACTGCGAGAAATACGGCATAGGAGTTGTCGCGACCGGAGTTATCCCCGGCTGGTGGGGCGGCGACGGGCAGAACGCCGGTAAATTTGAAAGCGCCGTTCCGCTTGAAAAGGTCAAGGAAGCCGCCGACAGGTATGTAGACCATCCCGCCGTTCGGGGCATTGACGTCGGCGATGAGCCGTCCGCACTTGACTACGCCCATTACGGAAGGCTGATAAGCTATGCCGAGACTTTATTCCCGAACAAGCTCATTTATTTGAACCTGTATCCCAACTACGCATCGGTAGCCGAAAACACCGATAATCAGGTGAATTCTCAGCTCGGTACCGCAACATATCAGGAATATATCGACAAATACGTCGCGCTTGTCAACACCGACTACATCTGCCTTGACAACTACGAATTCGCTGCCGGAGAGCTGAAGCTTTACGACAATCTGCGGATCGTCGCCAACGCCTGCCGCGATTCGAAGCGGGATTTCTGGATAGTCCTGCAGGTGAATTCGAACAATCCCGACGTATGGCTGACGACCGACAACCTGCGGCATCAGGCGTTTTCTTCGATGGCTTTCGGCGCGGTTTCAATCAACTGGGCCTGCTGGACTGCCGGCTGGTGGCACAATCAGGTGCTTGACAAAGAGGGCGAGAAAACCGAGCAGTATGATAAGCTCAAAACCGTGAACATGGAAATCCGCAAGCTTGAGCCGGTTTACATGGCTTACAAAAACATCTCCGCGCATTTTGCCGGCAAAACTACCGACGCCGTCGCCGGAAGCGGAGTACTCTGCGTTCCGGTATGGGCAAACGAAATCTTCGCCAACGTAAAGCCGAGCGACGGGGAAACTCTCGCCGTCGGATACATGAACAAGCGCGAAGGCCGCGGTCATGCGCTCTTCCTCGCCGATGTCACCGACCGCAACGGCGGGGACAAGAACAGATCGTTATCCTTCATGGTAAATCCCGGATACAAGGTGAAGGCTTATCACAGCGGAGAAGAATTTGAACTTAAGTATGAAAACGGCGTTTACGAAACCGAAATCACCCCCTGCGGCGCCGTGATGATTACGGCGGAAAAAGAATAAGCATATAAGAAAAACTGCACCCGTGAGGTTTAGATGACTTCACGGGTGCATATTCTTTTAAGATTAATTTAAAATTTCAATAAGTTCACAAAACACAAGGGCTGCTGATTATCCGCCGTATTTCTCCAGGATTGCCTCGCATACTCCGTTATAATAATCGATAGCTCTGGACTCTTCCGCCGCATAGAAGGAGGCAAAATCGCCTTGTTTGAAGTTTACGACTTCATACATGGCATTCTGCATCGTATTGTATCCTTCCGCATAATTCAAGCCGAAATCGTATACAACATTCGAGTATATTATGTCGAGAACGCGTACTATGTCATCATCACGAGCTATCTTGCCGGTCAGCATGATATCATACCACGCCGGGACGGTGGTTTCCATGCTGTAATATGACAGAAGCTCGGTAACATAGCCGGCAAGATCTTTATCCGCGCCGCGCGGCACGCACATAAGACCGCCCCAGTCGAGAGAGAGATAATTTTCCTGCTGTTCATCGTATTTCGGTAAAGGAAGTATACCGAAATCGATCTCGGTCTCGCGGTAGTTCGGAAGCGAGACTTGCGACGCCGCCCACGCAGTGAACCAGCACCAGCTGATAAGCGTCGTCACCCGCCATGACCGACTTTGAGATCTTTGGCTCGATTTGAGAGATGGTGCCGAGGTCGGTCATATGCAGACTTACATTTGCCTTTTCCTCACAAAGCAAGGTTCGGCGGGTAAACCGCGTCGTTTACGGTGTCGCCGGACTCCTCTTCGGAAATTATATAACCGTTGTAAAGAGCCCAGTTGATATAGACTATGGTGAAATCCGCTCCGTTGAAGTCGCGGTTTTCAAGAGTCAGCAAAGAAGCAGGATCGACAGTCGTCTCTTCGGCAGAAGTTTCAGCGTCATCACCGACGGCCGGCGCTTCCCCGGTTATCTCCCCCGCTATCATCCGGCTTCTGCGCCGAACATGCTGCGGAAGCTGACAGAACAAGCAGAAAAAGCAGAAAAAGCAATAAGGCTGCCACAAGTCTTGTGAACATTTTAATCACCTTTTTTAAAATTATATTGTCAATAATTGCACAGTCGATTAACGCTGAAAATCCGGCAGTTTGCCATTAATAGCTCTTTCCCCAGAGCACCATCTGCTTTGCCGGCTTGCCGCAGCAGACGCAGGTGTCGGAAATTCTCTCCTGATCAAAGGGGATACAGCGGCTGGCGACGCCGGTTTCTTCTTTTACCTTATCTTCGCATTCGGGATCGCCGCACCACATGGCTTTGATGAATCCGTCGCCGTGTGCTTCGAGCGATGCGCGAATCTCTTCAAGCGTTGTGCAGGAATGGGTGCGCTGCTCCCGGTTGGCGAGCGCCTTTTCGTAAAGCCCGGTGCGGACGGCTTCGAGCGCCTTTCCGACTTCCGATTCGAGGTCGTCGAGCGAGACAACCTTTTTCGAGCGGTCGAGGCGGGAAACGAGTACGCACTGATTTGCTTCGAGGTCGCGGGGACCTATCTCGAGGCGGAGCGGAACGCCCTTCATCTCGTATTCGCTGAACTTCCAGCCGGCGCTGTTATCCGAGTCGTCGAGCTTGACGCGGAAATGCGACGAAAGACGGTCGGAAACAGCCGCGGCGGCTTCGCTGACCCCCGCTTTATGGGAGGCTATCGGGATCACGACTATCTGTATCGGCGCGACGGCGGGCGGCAGGACAAGTCCGGAATCGTCGCCGTGAGTCATTATGATGCCGCCGATCATGCGTGTGGTGGAACCCCAGGAAGTCTGGAAGGGGTGAACCAGCTTATTTTCGCTGTCGGTGTATTGGATTTCGAAAGCGCGGGCGAAACCGTCGCCGAAATAATGGGAGGTGGCTGCCTGGAGCGACTTGCCGTCGTGCATCATCGCTTCGATGCAGTAGGTGCGCTCGGCTCCGGCGAATTTGTCGCTGTCGGTCTTGCGGCCGCGGATGACCGGGACGGCGAGGTCATGCTCATGGAAATCGGCGTAGATATTGAGCATCTGCTCTGTTTCTGCAATCGCTTCCTCGGCGGTGGCGTGCATTGTGTGTCCCTCCTGCCAGAGGAATTCGCGGGTACGCAGGAAGGGGCGGGTGTTCTTCTCCCAGCGGACGACCGAGCACCACTGGTTATACAGCTTCGGCAGGTCGCGGTAGGATTTGATGATATGCTGAAAATGCTCGCAGAAGAGCGTCTCCGACGTCGGGCGGACGCAGAGCCGTTCGGTCAGTTCCTCGTCGCCGCCGTATGTGACCCATGCGACTTCGGGGGCGAAGCCCTCGACATGATCCTTCTCCTTCTGGAGCAGCGACTCGGGGATAAAGAGAGGCATATACACATTTTCGTGGCCGGTCTTTTTGAATTCCCCGTCAAGTATGCTCTGGATTTTTTCCCAGATGGCGTATCCGTAGGGGGTGTATACCATGCAGCCCTTTACCGAGCTGTAATCGCAAAGATCCGCCTTTTTGACAACGTCGGTATACCACTGTGCGAAATCTGTATCCATCGGGGTTATCGCTTCGACTAACTTCTTGTCTTTTTCCTTTGACATTTGAATATATCTCCGAATTTATTTATCAGTCTTTTCTTTCATAGCCGGCCATCCTCGCTCGGTGCTCTTCCTCGGCGCGGCGCTTGTCTTCTTCGACTATCCGCTTATGCTCCTCCGCGTCGCGGCGGCGGATCATTTCCTCCTCCTGAGCCATGAGGCGGCGGCGCTCGGCGTCGAGTTCCTCAAGCTCCTCGAAGGTTGGGGCGGGGTCATCTTCCATCGCGCGGCGGAACTGCTCTTCGACCATCAGCTCGTTTTTCATCAAAAAGGCGGAGATGTATTCGAGCTTGTCGTCGTTTTCGATGAGTATCCGGCGGGCGGTTTCATAGGCGTCGGTTATTATCCGCTTGATCTCGGCGTCGATCAGCGCTGCGGTTTCCTCGGAATAGTTGCGGGCGGTGTTCAGGTCGCGGCCGAGGAAAACCTCGTCGTTGGTGTGCTCCGAACCGTAAACCACCGGACCGAGGGTGTCGGACATGCCGTATTTCATCACCATGCTGCGGGCAAGGCGGGTAGCACGGCCGATGTCGTTGGACGCGCCGGTCGAGATATCCCCCATCTTAAGCGATTCGGCAACCCGGCCGCCCATGAGGGTGATAATCTCGTTTTCGATATCTAAGCGGGACTGGTAGTTCTTGTCTTCAATCGGCAGGCTCATGGTGTAGCCGCCGGCGAGACCGCTGGGGATGACGCTTATGCGGTGAACCGGCTTGTCCGGCTGGCGGAATTTCGTTACTATCGCGTGGCCCGCTTCGTGATATGAGGTGAGCTTTCTTTCCTTTTCGGAAATGACCTTCGATTTCTTTTCCGGACCGACGACCACCTTTAAGGCGGCTTCGTCGAGGTCGGTGTTTCCTATCTTCTGCTTGCCTTTGCGGGCGGCGAGCAGCGCGGCTTCGTTCAGCAGGTTTGCAAGGTCGGCGCCGGTGAATCCGACGGTCGATCTTGCGAGGGTGTTGAAGTCGACATCATCTTCAAACGGCTTGCCTGCCGCGTGGACCTTGATTATTTCTTCCCTTCCGTTGATATCCGGGTATCCGACCATCACCTGACGGTCGAAACGGCCGGGACGCAGCAGAGCGGGGTCAAGGATATCGGGGCGGTTTGTTGCGGCTATGACGATAACGCCGTCGTTTGAGCCGAATCCGTCCATCTCGACCAGAAGCTGGTTCAGAGTCTGTTCGCGCTCGTCGTGTCCGCCGCCCAGACCCGCGCCGCGGTGGCGTCCGACGGCGTCGATTTCGTCAATAAAGACAATCGATGCGGGATTCTTCTTCGCGGTTTCAAAAAGGTCTCTTACCCTCGATGCGCCGACGCCGACATACATTTCGACGAAATCGGAGCCTGAGATCGAGTAGAACGGCACTCCGGCTTCTCCGGCGACGGCTTTGGCAAGCAGGGTCTTACCGGTGCCGGGAGGGCCGACAAGCAGGATTCCGTGCGGTATCTTTGCGCCCAGTTTGGTGAAGCGGGCGGGATCGCGAAGGAAATCTACGACCTCGCGGAGCTCGTTTTTCTCTTCGTCGCATCCGGCGACATCCTTGAAGTAGACTTTGCGCTTCTCCTCGGAACCCAATTTCGTCCGCGCCTTGCCGAAGGTGTTCAGTCTTCCGCCGCCGCGGCCGGTCGCCTGATTCATCACGTAAATCCAGAGCGCTATCATCAGCACGACGATGATTATATAGGGTATCAGCGACACCCACCAGGGGATTTCCACCGGAGCCGGCATATCGTAATCGGTTATTATGCCCTTTTCGTACTGCTCGGCTATTAGATCGTTGAGATCGCTGTAAAACAGCTCGAGCGAGCGCAGCTTATACAGGACGACTTTCCCGTCCTGCGTGACCATTGTGAGGTTGTTCCGGTCGTCGATCTCGAATACCTTGACTTCCTCGTTTTTGAACATCGATATGACGTCGCTGTAGATTATCCTGTCGGAAGCGGTGCGGTTGAACAGCGCAGTCGCCGCGACGAGTATCACGATTATCAGAACGGCATAAAAAATAAAAATCTTGTAACTGTTTTTCATAATTCCCTTGTGTTTTCGGGGGATTTTTTCCGATCTGCCGCGGCAGACTTACTTTTCATAAATATCTCGTCTGAGAATGCCGACATACGGCAGGGTACGGTATTTCTCCGCATAATCGAGGCCGTAGCCGACGACGAATTCGTCCGGGATAATTTTTCCCTTGTAATCCGGCTCGAAGTCGGTTTCGCGTCGGTCGGGCTTGTCGAGCAGTGTGACCGATCTTACGCTGCGCGCTCCCTTGAGCCTCAGATAGTCGGCAAGGTAGGCAAGCGTTCTGCCCGAGTCGATGATATCCTCGATGATGAGAATATCGGTTTCCGGCAGATCGCGGCGGAAGAGGTCGAGGATGATGTTGACGGAGCCGCCCGATTTCGCCGCCTGCCCGTAGGAACTGACCTTCATGAAGTCGATCTCCGCCGGAGTTTTGATATGCTTCATCAGGTCGCCCATGAAGACCACCGAACCTTTCAGCACACCGAGCAGCAAAAGGTGATTTTTGCGGCCGTCGATATGGGCGTAATCGGCGTCTATCTCGGAGGCGATTCTGCGGACGATGGAATCGAGCTCTTCGGCATCTATGAGAATGCTTTCGATGTCGTTTGATAATTCGTTCATGTTGTGTCCGGACTTTCGTTTGATATATATTCGGCTGTCAGAAGACAGCCGTTTTTCGGCTTTTCAAGATACAGCCCGTCGCGGCAGAGGGGACGGCCGTTGATATGCAGCTCGGGAACGCAGACAATGCCTTCTTCGTCCCGTATGACGGGGGCTGCCGCGCGTCTGTTTTCCGGCATTCCGGCGGCGCTCATCAGCTTTGCGAGGCTTTTGGTCATGCCGAGGCATTTTACCTTATCGCCGGGACGCCGGGGAGCGGCAAAAAGCTCTCCTTTTATTTTATCAGAATCGAGGTAAGCTTTCAGTCGGTTATTGTAAATATTCGGTATCCGTTCTGTATACTTCTCGTCAAATACCGAAATAAATATCGAAGCGCCGGCGGGCGGAATCGGATTTTCCCCTTCGCGGAGCGGGACAGTGTATGAAATCTCCGGCTTTTCGCGGATATCTTCGGAAAATACTGCGCGGCCGCGTTTTATGTCAAGTCTTATCCGCCCCGGCAGAGAAATTCCGCCGATGTCGCCGGCGTTTGGGCTGCTGCCGCTGTTTTTTATAAAATCGGCAGCAGCTTCGATATGGCAGCTTTCAAGCTCTCCCGCGCCTGCTTCAAGGCAGCTGCGTCTCAGCCATCGGGTCAATACAGGGTCTGCCAAAGCGGCAAGTTCGGATACTTCGGCGTCGGCGGGAACGGCTGCGGCGAGGCTTTCGAGATATTCGTCGTCGCGGCGGGCATATGCGGAGAACCTCGATATCGCCGCGACTGCGGCGGGGTCGACCCGCTTAAGCGAGGGTATTATCTCGCTCCGGATGAAATTCCTTGTATATATCGTTTCGGCGTTGGTGCTGTCTGTAACGTATTTCAGGTTTCTCTCGGCGCAGCAGTCAAGGATAAGGCTTTTTTCGCAGCCGATCAGCGGCCGGATGATATTCCCTCTCACCGGCGGAATTCCCCCGGCTCCGCGCAATGATGCGCCGCGGCAGAGGTTGAAGATAAGCGTTTCGGCGTTGTCGTCGGCGTTGTGCGCAACGGCGACTTTGTCGATTCCCCAGAACCGGCAGAGACTTTCAAAATAACGGTATCTTATCTCCCTTGCCGCAAGCTCGAGGGGCTGCTTTGCGGCTTTCGCCGCCGCCGGAGCGTCGAAAACTCCGGAAAAAAGCAAAATACCGCGGCTTTCGCAGAATTCAAAGCAAAAGCGCGCGTCACAAAATGCTTCATCCCCTCGGATGAGGTGGTTTACATGAGCGGCGTATAATTTTATTCCGCGCTCGCGGCATATCCGGCTCATCACATCGAGCAGGCAAACCGAGTCGGAGCCGCCGGAAAAGGCGCAGAGCACGCTTTTTGCGCCTTCGAGCATACGGAATTTTGCGATGGTTTCGCCTGCGGCGGCATACAGCCGTTCTGCGGCGTTCATCTTAACCGTTGCCGCCGGCCTGAGGCTCGTCAAGGTCGGTAAAGCGGGTGAACTGCCCCATCCAGCCCATCTTTATCCTGCCGGTTGAGCCGTGGCGGTTCTTGGCGATGATAACTTCGGCAAAGTTCTGATCATCCGCTTCTTCTTTATAATATTCGGCGCGGTAAAGGAACATTACGATGTCCGCATCCTGCTCTATGGCGCCCGAATCGCGGAGGTCGGAAAGCTGGGGAATCTTGTCGCTGCGGCCCTCGGGGGCGCGGGAAAGCTGGGCGCAGCAGATGACCGGAACGCCCAGGTCTTTTGCAAGCAGCTTGAGGTTCCTCGAAATATCGCCGACTTCCTGAACGCGGTTGTCGATGCGGCGGTCTGATGTCATCAGCTGCAGGTAGTCGATGACTACAAGCCCCAAATTCTTTACCCGGCGCAGCTTCGCTTTCATGCCGGTTATCGTAATGCCGGAGGTGTCGTCTATCAGTATCTCGCATTCGGAGAGCATTGCGGCGGTGTTGGCGAGTATATCCCACTTTCCCTGAAGTTCGCCGGTGCGAAGCAGGTAGTTGTCTATCAGGCCTTCCGACGAAAGCATTCTTGTTACGAGCTGCTGCTTTGACATTTCGAGCGAGAAGATGCATATCGCCTTTTTGGTTTTCCGGGCGGCTTTCACCGCGATATTCAGGGCGAATGAGGTTTTTCCCATTCCCGGGCGGGCGCCTATTAAGATAAGGTCGGAGGGCGCCATTCCGACAATGATGTGGTCGAGCTCGGTGAAGCCGGACGGGGTTCCGACGGCGGCGGCACGGTCGGTTTCAAGCAGCCGAAGATGATCGTATACCGAGATGATGACTTCTTTGATATGAGTGAAGTTTTTCTGGTCGCTGCCCTGCGCTATCGCGAAGATCTTCTGCTCGGCGTTGTTTACGATGTTGTCGACTTCGTCGCCCTCGGCGAAGGCGTTTTCGGTTATCTCGGCGCAGGCTTCGATCAGGCGGCGAAGCGTCGATTTGTCCTTTACTATACGAGCGTAATCGAGGATGTTCTGAGCCGTCGGCACCGCTTCGGCGATGACGCGGATATAGTTGCGCCCCGATTCGTCGGTATAAACGCCTAATTTGACGAGTGCGTTTATCAGGGTGACGACGTCGATGCTTTTGTTTACCAGAAAGAGACTTGCCATCGCTTCGTATATCGATTTATGCTCCTCGATATAGAAGTCTTCCGATGTCAGTATCGTCGCCACCGCAGGAAAGCGCTCGGGATCGATTAATATCGACCCGAGCACCGATTGCTCGGCTTCGAGCGAATAGGGCAGCCTTTTAATAATCTGCTCGTCTGCCATAAGCTTATTTCGCGGTTACGATGACGTTTATCTTCCCGGAAATTTCGGGATACAGTTTGACGTCTACCGTATATGAGCCGTAAGCCTTGATGGGATCGGCTATGCTGAGCTTGCGCTTGTCGATGTCGATTTTATGCTGTGCTTTCAGCGCGTCGGCTATCTCCATCGTGGTGACCGAGCCGTAAAGCCGGCCGTCATCGCTTCCCGATTTGACTATTTTCACCGTAACTCCCATCAGCTTTTCGGCGGTTTCGGCGGCGTTCTGCTTTTCGAGAGCTGCGCGGCGGACTGCGGCCGCTTCCTTTGCTTCAAGGTCGTCAATCGCCTTCTTTGTCGCTTCGATTGCAAGCCCGCGCGGCAGAAGGTAGTTGCGGGCGTAGCCGTCGGAAACGTTTAAAAGGGCGCCTTTCTTGCCCTGGCTAGGAACGTCCTGCGTCAATATGACTTTCATGATATATATGACCTTTCTTTATCGGTATCTGTTATTTCGAAATATGGTTTTCGTTTTCGAAGAGTATATGGCGGGCGGCGATATCGCAGTCTCCTTCGTGAAAAACGAGGCGATAGGCATAATGCAGGGACTCGCCGCGGCAGAGCGTAAGTCCGCCCTTGAAAAAGAAGTTGTTCGGCGCGAAAAGCCCGTAGTCGCGGATATGCCATGTCGCGGGGTAGCGTTCGTTGCGCTCGCAGTCGAAGACGGCAACGCCGCATTCATGCCCGTCGAGCCTGCCCGAATAATCGCACCAGACGGCGGGACGTCCCCAGCATTCGCGCTCGGAAACGGCGCCCCAGCTGTTTTTGAGGTGGCCGCCCCTGTCCCCTCTCAGCGCCTCCGCCATGCGGATGCCCAGAGGGCCGGCTTCCTTCGTCGCGCCGATCTCGATATCGCCGTAACTTGCCGTGAACTCGATATCGAGGTCGATATATCGGCAGGCTTCTCCCTGATTGTAGAAGGTGAAGCGGCGGCGCTCGTCAAGGTATTTTATCCCGTCCTGCCCTTCCCAGATGTTATATGCGGTAAAAGAAGCGCAGGCGTCGTTTGAAAAGATGTTTTCTATCCGCTGATGCTTCTGGTATCCCCAGTTTCCCGATTCGTTCCAGAAATCAACGACCTGATCGGCTCCGCAGAGGCTTACTTCGCCGATGCCGAGGAAGACGGAGCGGTGGTGCGGATGCTCCTTCGTGTCAAAATCAAGGCGGGTGAAGCTGCCGCCGAAGCTCGTCGCTATCGGGCCGAGATATGGCTTTATGAACTTATCCGAATAACAATACGAGGTAAAACGATTGCTGCCGATAAAAACATCGACCGCATCATCGCCGTCGGCAAGCGAGACTTTATCGCGGCCGCTTTCAAAGTCGGACGGTTCCGGTTTCGTTTCTCCCGCGGGACAGGAGATAACCGCTAAAAGATATTCTTCCCCCCTGCGCAAAACTTTTGCCGCCGGATACAGCTTATCCCCGATCTTTACGCTGCGGGTCGATTCCGGGATGCCGCCGGCTTTTATATATACCGGTGCGTCACAAACGGGACGCGCCGCGAAAAAAGTGAGTTCCATTATGATTTCCTTTCAAAAGCGGGTCTTTGAGTCGAATTAATCAGAATACGCGGCGCATATATTCGTATATGCGGGGAAGTTCGGCGTGATAGTCTTTATACACAGCTTCGCAGCTCACCCTTCCGCAGTAGCCGGCGCGGCTGAGCGCGTCCGAAGCGTTCGGCAGCAGCTCGCCGTTTTCGGTGCCGTCGTAAGCTCCGGGGAAACTCCTGTCGAATTCGGAGACATGAACATGGACGAGCTTGTCCGCAACGAGCGGGATATTTGTCAGCGGTTCGTTCTGCTTTGACATATGGTATACGTCGGCGAGCAGCTTTACCGCGGGATGGCGGACCGCCGAAGCAACGGCATAGCCCTCGATCGTGGTATACATAAAGTTGGTCTCGGCGGGATTCAGCGGCTCGAGCGCAAACTTGATTCCGTATGACGCGGCGATATCGCCGCAGATACGTATAAACTCATAATATTTCCAGAGCAGGGCGCTGCGCTCCGAATAGCTTATGCCGTCCGGCAGGCTGCGGGCGCGGCCGGAGCCGAAAACTACCGTGTCAACGCCTATTGCGGCGGCACGGCCGACGGCGCGCTCGACATATTCTCTTATTTTAGGAAGTTCGGTTTTCGCAAGCGCATATTCGCCGGGAAGAAAGCTGTTGGCGCATTCAAAGCGGACGCCGTCTCTGACGGCTCTTTTGAATTCTTCGTCCGACATGCTCATGAAGACCCCGAAGGCGGTCTCGGCGAAATCAAATCCCGCATTCATGCAGGCTTCCCATCCGAAAAAGCACTGGTCGTAGGGGGTCACTATCCGGTTTTTATCCTGCGGCATGAACGAGCCGCCCGGAACGCATACTCCGATCCGATGTTTTATCTGCTTTGCTGACATACAGGCTCCCTCCTGAAATCTTATTTGTGGTATTATACCACAAATCCGGAAATTTATCAAGGCATAGTCCGATTATATATCAAATAATATATCCGCACCGGCTGCCGAATGCCCTCGGCGGTGCTCAAGATTAACATAAATTTACTTGACATGAAATCTTATATATGTTAGAATATTTAATATGGGAATATTTTGCTCTGACGGTTTGACGGTGTAAGAGCGTATTTTTCGGACGCTTAAGACAATTTTGACTCTTAAGTACGTATTATTTAATTTTGAGCCCACAAGAGGTGAGAAAAGCATGGACGAAGGCGGTAACACGAACCCGGTTCCGCGAAGCCGGTCAAATAAAGCGGGAAAGCAGGAAGTACCGTTGTGCTTCAAGTGCTTTTCCGCGGAATTTAATATAAGCGAAAGATAA
>JAAZGC010000166.1 GCA_012511425.1 Clostridiales bacterium
CCGACCCTGCAGAACTATATCGACGCCTTCACGGCTGTCCCGCTTGCCAAATACGTGCTTAATACCGTGATCTTCACCGTCTGCACGACGGCGCTGATGCTTGCCGTCATTATTCTCGCCGCCTTTGCCTTTGCAAGACTCGATTTCCCCGGCAAGAACGCGGTCTTTACCTTCTTTCTGGCGCTTATGATGATTCCCGCCGAGCTTGTAATAATAACAAATTTCGTAACGATAACAGATCTGGGACTTCGGAATACCTTTACCGGTCTCATCCTCCCTTCGGTTGTCTCGGTATTCTATATCTATCTTCTGAAAGAAAATTTCAGCCAGATTCCCGACGAGCTGTATAAAGCCGCGAAAGTCGACGGCACATCCGATTTCCGATATCTTTACAGAGTGGTGCTGCCGATCTGTCAGCCGACGCTTGTGACGGTCACGATATTGAAAGTAATTGAGTGCTGGAACTCTTATGTCTGGCCGCGGCTGATAACCGACGACCCCGCGTATTTCCTCGTCTCAAACGGCATACAGGAAATCCGCGAAAACGGCTTCGGCCGCGAGAATATCCCTGCGATGATGGCGGCGGTAGTCGTAATTTCCGTTCCCCTGATAGTGCTTTTCCTCCTGAACCGCAAAAAGATTATGTCCGGCGTATCAAGAGGGGGATTAAAGGGATGAGGTTAAAGTCTAAAATTGCAGCGCTTGTCTGCGCCGCGCTGACAGCGGCTTCTCTTTTCTCCTGCCACGGCTCGCGCGGTCTGCCGGAATTTATAATTCCCGAAGAATTCGATACATCAAGACAGCATGAGATCACCTTCTGGGCGAAAAACGACACGAATATAAACCAGACGAGGATATACGAAAAAGCGTTTTCCGACTTTGAAGCAATTTACCCGAACATCAAAGTAAATATGCGTCTCTACACCGACTACGGCAAAATTTACAACGATGTAATCACCAACATAGCCACGAACACCACTCCGGACGTCTGCATAACCTACCCCGACCATATCGCGACATATCTGACCGGCGAAAACACCGTAGTGCCGCTGGACGAGCTTGCCGCTGATCCGAAATACGGTCTCGGCGGCTCGGAAATCAAATTCGATTCGCCTTCTAAAGACGAAATCATCCCTCAGTTTCTCTCCGAATGTAAGATAGAGGGAATACTTTACGCCCTTCCTTTCATGCGCTCGACCGAGGCCTGCTATATCAACAAGACCTTTGTCGAAAAGCTGGGCTATGAGCTTCCCGAAACGCTGAGCTGGGATTTTGTCTGGGAGGTATCCGAAGCGGCGGTAAAGCAGGACGCCGACGGCAATTACCTGCTGAACGGTCAGAAGGTAATGATTCCATTCATTTATAAATCGACCGACAATATGATGATTCAGCTCCTTCGCCAGAGCGGCGGCGGGTATTCCGACGAAAACGGCAATATATCCCTGTTCAACGACACGACGAAAGATATCCTGCTGACCGTGGCGGAACATGTCAAAACCGGCGCTTTCTCGACATTCAAAATATCAAGCTATCCCGCAAACTTTCTGAACGCGGGGCAGTGCGTGTTTGCCATCGATTCGACCGCCGGTTCCACCTGGATGGGCTCGGAAGCGCCTCTGTCGGATATCTCCGAGGATAAATTCGTCGAATTTGAAACCGCCGTAATGCCGATACCTCAGCTTGACGCCGACAATCCCCGGATGATATCACAGGGACCGTCCGTCTGCGTCTTCAATAAAGCCGACCCGCAGCGGGTTATGGCGTCCTGGCTTTTCGTTCAATACCTGCTGTCAAACGAAGTCCAGATAGCTTATTCCAAAACCGAAGGTTATGTCCCTGTCACCGAAAAGGCGCAGGATTCGGAGGAATACAAAGACTATCTTTCGAGGGCGGGAGAAGACACAAACGAGCATTACAAAGTTAAAATCGACACGGTAAAGCTGTTGCTCTCCAATATTGACAACACTTTCGTAACCCCTGTGTTCAACGGCTCTGCATCCCTGCGCAGCGCCGCCGGACAGCTGATCGAAAACACCGCAAAATCGGTACGGCGAGGCGAGACCGTTGACGATGCATATATTGAAAATCTCTATTCATCGGTCACGTCGCTGTATAGGCTCGACGCCTTGGGTGAAAATACCGCATCCGGCGGTGAATTCACAGAAGCGCTTCCCGCGGGATCAAAAGCGCTGCTGTTCTGTCTTTGCGCCGCATGGGTCGGGATTCTGATATATATCACAAAAGAAAAGATAAAAATCACAAAAAAAGACAATATAAACGCAAAAACAAATAAAATGACTTGACTTATTATCAACGATGTGCTAAAATAAGATAGTAAATCAATTGAATTTATGTTCATAAAAAAGGAGCTTATCATGAAAAAATCAATCGCTGTTATCATGGCGCTTGTCATTCTGTTCGCCTTTTCCGCCTGCGGCAAAGATGCCGCCGAAACCCCCGATGTAAAAGGCGAAGGCGTTATGACATACGCCGAGTATATCGCCGCTCCCCTCGAATCCGAGGTAGTGGTCGAGACCTATGTCCAGGCAAAGCAGTCCTGGTGGGAAGACAAAGCCACCGTTTACTCACAGGATAAAGACGGCGCTTATTTCCTCTACAACATGGCCTGCTCTCAGGACGATTACGCCAAACTTACCCAAGGCACAAAGATCAAGGTAACCGGCTTCAAAGCCGAATGGTCTGGCGAAATTGAGATAATCGATGCTACATTTGAGATTCTCGAGGGCAATTACATCGCACCGGCGTTCGATATTACTTCGACCTTGGGAACCGAAGACCTCATCAATCATCAGAACAAATTCGTCTCCTTCAAGGGAATGACGGTTGAAGCCATGAAAGACGCTGACGGCAACGATGTCGCCTTCCTCTACAACTGGGACGGTTCCGGCGCCGACGGCGACGACCTTTACTTCAGCGCATCCATAAACGGCAACCCCTATATGTTTACCGTCGAATCTTATCTTTGCGACAACACAACCGCCGTATATTCCGCAGTAAAGAACCTCAAAATCGGCGACAGGATCGACATGGAAGGTTTCCTCTATTGGTATGAAGGCGTCAACCCGCACATCATCTCGGTAACGCCGGCTCAGTAAGCGAAATCAAAACCGGTTTGAGTCCCGCTTCTTCTGCGTTTAAAATCTAAGCCGGTTAAAAGTAATTTTATAAGACTGAGCTTTAAATAAAACGGAATAAATCAGACTCCGAATTGAAGCTCAGCCTTTTAATATTATCGCCGATTTCCGTTAAGATAATAACTTATTTATGAAAAATACAAACGACACATACAACTCATGGGGGTATATTAAATAATGAACAGATACAAAAAGCTTCCGCATATTATATCGGTATTAATTTTGCTGATTTCATTGGCGATGCAGTTATATCAGCCGTTAATCGCCGAAGGGCCGGATTTATCTGCACAAGAAGAAAACACGGTCGCCCCTTCGATTGTTTTGCCTTATGATAACAATCCGGAAGAAATTCCGGCGGACGAATTAACGGAAGATACAGCAGCCGCCGGAAATGAGAATCTTCCGGTGCTGATGAATCTTGACGAAAATTCCACGGCTGTTTATCTAAACGGCGTCAGCGGAAATGATGCAAACGACGGCAGCACAAAAGAAACCGCCGTCAAAACTTTTGCAAAAGCAAAAGAACTCGCGGCAGCTTACCCGAATGTTACCACTATTTTTGTAACAGGGACCGTCGCGATCACCGGAGAAATATCTCTCGAAGGCACGAACGCCGTTTTAAAACGCGAAGCTTCGACTAACGGATACCTGCTCCGGGTAGCATCCGGCACAGAAGCCACTCTTAAAAACATCACCGTTGACGGAAACTCCGAGCAGGCGGCCGGGGCAACCAATGCGCTTATTAATTGCCTGGGCACCCTGAATATCGAAGAGGGTACGGTACTTCAAAATAACAAGATTGCCTCGAAGACCAGAAGAAACGTTGGCGGTGCCGTTTATTGTAATGGCGGTAGCTGCACCGTGAATATGACCGGCGGTATTATACAGAATAACACAGCCACATGGGGCGGCGGCATCTTAGTTACCGGCAATGCAACACTTAATATGTCCGGCGGTACCATTCAGAACAATCAGGCAATCAGCGGACCTGTGGCCTGGAATGACGCCGCTGCCGGCGGAGGCGTTTGCGTCTATGACGGCGGAACGTTTAATCTCAGCGGCGGACTTATTCAGAACAACACCTCGGAAGAAGTAGGCGGCGGTGTCAGTATCGGTACTATCGAAGCAAGCATTTACAGAAGCAACTACCTTGTTATGACAGGCGGTACCATTGACGGCAACAGCGCGGGAGCAACCGGCGGCGGTATTTTTGTACAAGCAGCCTATACCGGGGTATATAGTTATTTGGAATCGAAGGCAACCATTACCGCGGGATATATAACAAACAATAAAATGCTGAACAGCGGCATCACCAATTCCTTGTTCGGCGGCGGCGGTATTTATGTCAACGGCTATGATTTCGATGGTTTCAGTAACGGCGAGCTTTTCCTTGAAAATGTAATAGTCACCGATAACGAAGCCAAGATAGCCGGCGGCGGTTACGCAGGCTGCCCGATAAGCAACACAAAAACCTACCTGACGGACGGCGGAGCAATATATCAGAACCGCGCGGGTTCGGCGAAAGATATCTATCTATACAGTGCGACAATCGGTTTTGGCGCTCACGGCGGAAATCCCAATTATTACATCTCAAATACAATGCTCGGCGGGGTGCCCTACCACTGGAAAGATGATAGCGGTACCGAAATTCCGCTGAATAAGCTCTCGGGCATATTGACGGGAGAAGGAGTTGCTTTTGCGCTCCATACCGACGAAACAGGCAGCGCAAACACCCAAAACCTTGCAAAGGTATTTATAACCGGAAACTATTCTGCTACCCGCGGCGGCGGCATCGGCACCAACGGCGATGTCACGATAGGTAAAACCGACCCTGTCGTCGAGCTTCAAGTCAAAAAGATATGGGATGATGATAATGACTTGAACGGAATCCGCCCCGAATCAATTACAGTCGAACTCTTTCGTAAAACAACCGGCAGCGCAGATGAGCCTATATATGTAGGCTATGAGACGATCGTCCCCGACGCCGCCGGAGAATGGCTGATTACTTTTACCAATCTTCCGAAATACGACACTCAGGGATCCGAATACGAATACAGCGTTAAGGAAAGAAAGGTTCCCGGATATTTATCGGAAGTGACCGGAGATCAGGCAGCCGGTTATGAAATCAAAAATTCCCTCGCACCGGATACCGTTGATGTCGAAGGCCAAAAAGAATGGGCTGACAACAACAACTTCGACGGCAAAAGGCCGGCAAGCATTACGATTCGACTTCTGAAGAACGGCGTTGAAGCCGATTTCAAAATAGTCACTGCGGCAGACGGCTGGAAATGGTCATTTGTTGACCTGCCGGCATCCGAGAACGGCGTTGAAATTATATACACTATATCCGAAGACCCGATTCCCGATTACAGCGCCGAGATAACCGGATATGATGTGA
>JAAZGC010000167.1 GCA_012511425.1 Clostridiales bacterium
ACATTGTTTAAGCGGACCGCGCGGCACAGCTTTTATACGGAAGGATCAGCTTTTTTATGGCAATGTGGGCGGGACGCTTCGCAAAGAAGCTCGACGGCAGGGTTAACGACTACAACGAGTCGCTTTCATTCGACTGCCGATTGTATAAATGGGATATCACAGGCTCCGCGGCGCACGCGATGATGCTTGTAAAACAGGGAATTATCAAACCCGAAGAAGCTGAAAATATCCTGCGCGGGCTCAAAGGCATACTTGAAGATATCGATAACGGCAGCCTCCGCTTCGACGACGGCTCGGAAGACATACATATGTATCTCGAAGGCATCCTCACAACCAGGATAGGCGAGGACGGCAAGCGGCTTCACACCGCCCGTAGCCGCAACGATCAGGTGGCATTGGATACAAGGCTCTACCTCCGCGAGCAGGCAGGCGAGATTTATAACCTTGTAAGAGACCTTATAAACGTAATAACCGATAAGGCGGAGGAGCACAGGGAAACGGTGATGGCAGGATATACCCATCTTCAGCGCGCCCAGCCGCTTACTTACGCTCATTGGCTTATGGCATATGCGTCGATGTTCTGCCGCGACCTTGCCCGTCTGAAAGAGACCTATGCCCGTATCGACGTAATGCCGCTCGGAAGCGGCGCTCTTGCGGCGACAACTTATCCCATAGACCGGGAATATGTCGCGAAGCTTTTGGGATTTAAAGAGATAACGCTGAATTCAGTTGACGCCGTCTCCGACCGCGATTATGCAATAGAGCTTCTCTTCGATATTTCGCTCATCATGATGCACATCAGCCGATTTGCCGAGGAGATTATCCTCTGGTCAAGCTCCGAATACGGCTTCATCGAGCTTGACGACGCTTATTCGACCGGCTCGTCGATAATGCCGCAGAAGAAGAATCCGGATGTCGCCGAGCTTGCTCGCGGCAAAGGCGGCAGAGCCGTCGGCAATATGATAACTCTGCTCACCGTTATGAAAGGTATGCCTCTTGCCTAAAACAGAGATATGCAGGAGGAGAAAGAAGCCGTTTTTGACAGTATCGACAATGTAAAGCTCACCCTTGAAGTTTTCCGAGAGATGTATAAGAGCTGCACGATACGCGCAGATAAGCTCAGAAAATCCGCCTCCCTCGGTTTTATAAACGCAACCGACTGTGCCGATTATCTCGTGAAAAAGGGCATGGCTTTCCGGGACGCCTATAAAACCGTCGGTTCGATTGTGGCTTTATGTGTAAAAGAGCAGAAGCCGATCGAGGAGCTGCCGCTTGAGACGCTTAAAGAATACAGCGATAAGTTTGAAGGCGATATATACGAAGCTCTCGATCTCATTAACTGCGTAGAGCGGCGTCTTGTTCCGGGCGGACCGTCAAAGGAATCGGTCGGGAAGCAGATATCCGCGGTAAGAGAGGCGGCTTCAAAACCGTCATCGTCATTTGTTTCCGAAATTTCAGATGAATTGACAGGTGTTTTATGAATAAATTGAAATGCGGCGTAGTAGGTGCCACCGGTTACGCAGGTGCGGAGCTTGTAAGACTGCTTTTAAATCATCCTTTTACCGAGCTTGCCGCCGTTTCATCGGTAAGCTATGAAGGACAGACTTATCCGGATGTTTTCCCGGCATTTGCCGGCGTCTGCGATCTTCCCCTGATTTCATCAGATGAACTCTTTGAAAGCCGATGCGATGTGGTTTTCACCGCGCTACCCGCCGGCATAACCGAGGAGATGGCATATAAGCATAAGGGTCTATACAGCCTGCTGATTGACATGGGCTCCGATTTCCGCTTCGACGACGAAGAAATTTATGAAAAGTGGTACGGCAAACCCTATGCCCACAAAGAACTGCATCTCAATTCAGTTTACAGCATACCCGAGCTGCACAGGGATAATATAAAAGCAGATACCGCGATAATCGGCAACCCCGGCTGTTATCCCACATCTATCGCCCTGGGACTTATGCCGGCGCTGAAAAACGCTCTTATATCCTCCGACGGAATCGTCATCGACAGCAAATCAGGCGTGACAGGCGCCGGCAGAAAGCTGACTCAGGAAACACATTACCCGGATACAAACGAGTCTTTCAACGCCTATAAAGCCGGCAGCCACCGCCATACTCCGGAGATAGAGCAGACGCTGTCTCAGATTGTATCAAAATCGGTAAAAGTGACTTTCGTCCCGCACCTGCTTCCGGTGAACCGCGGAATCCTTTCAACGATATACGCAAAATTCACCGAAGGAGCTTCGCTTTCAAGCGTTTATGAAGCATATAAGTCGGCATATAAAGATGAATATTTCATCCGTCTCGAACCGCTCGGAACATCGGCGAACATTCGAAATGTACGGAATTCGAACTTCTGCTCGATCTCGCTGCATGAAGACAAACACACCGGCACCCTGATAATAACCTCCTGCATCGACAACATGGTCAAGGGCGCGGCGGGGCAGGCGGTGCAAAACATGAATATCAGATACGGCTTTGACGAAAAAACCGGTCTTACAACGGTACCGGCTATATTCTGAAAAGGGGGATTTTATGAAGATAACGGAAATGAACGGCGGAATAGTCGCTCCGTCGGGATTTAAAGCCGCCGGAGTTCACTGCGGTCTGCGCAAAAACCGCTCCCGGCTTGACCTTGCAATGATCTATTCGGATGTCAGATGCGCCGCCGCCGGCGTTTTTACCACCAATAAAGTTTTTGCCGCTCCGGTCGGCGTCGACCGCGAGCATCTTTCGGACGGATATGCGCAGGCGATTATCATAAACTCCGGAAACGCAAACACCTGCAGCGAAGACGGATATGAAAAAGCAGGCGCAATGATTGCCTGTGCTTCCGAAGTATTGGGCATACCGGAAAAAGATGTCCTGATCTCATCAACCGGAGTAATCGGCGTTCCTCTGCCGATAAAACCGATCCTTGAGGGCATTCCGATGCTCAAAGAGAAGCTTTCTTCGGAACCGTCGGGCAGCGAAGACGCTGCGGTTGCTATTATGACTACCGACACCAAGAAGAAAGAATACGCGATCAAATACCAATTCGGCGGCAAGGACATAAAGATCGGCGGCATCTGCAAAGGTTCGGGAATGATACAGCCCAACATGGCGACGATGCTTGCCTATATCACCACCGACGCATCGATTTCCCCGGAACTTCTCCGAAAATCGCTGAAACATTGCGCCGATCTGACTTTCAATATGGTTTCGGTCGACGGCGACACCTCCACCAACGACACACTCATCGTTATGGCTTCAGGTCTCAGCGGTGCGGCTGTTATCAACGAAGAAAACGAAGCTTACGAAGCTTTCCTTGAAGCCTTGCTGAATGTCTGTATGAAGATGGCAAAATATATAGCCGCCGACGGAGAAGGCGCGACAAAGCTGATCGAATGCAAAATAACCGGTGCCAAAACCGAGCAGGATGCAAAGATCCTTGCGAAATCGGTAATAAGGTCTCCGCTCGTAAAGTGCGCCATGTTCGGCGCCGATGCCAACTGGGGAAGAGTGCTTTGCGCTCTCGGTTACTCCGGAGCCGACTTTGATGTTGATGCGGTATGCTGTTCTTTCAGATCGACCGCCGGCGAAATTGAAGTCTGCAGAAACGGCGTCGGCTGCGGCTTTGATGAAGACATCGCCAAGGAAATACTGATACGCAATATTATAACCATCGACTGCAAGGTCGGAGACGGAGCTTATGAAGCGACCGCATGGGGCTGCGATCTCAGCTACGAATATGTCCGCATCAACGGCGATTACAGGAGCTGAAAGGCATTAAATTTCGGAGATGATAGATATGTTTCTTTCAAATATGGATAAAGCGGCTGTCCTGAGTCAGGCGCTTCCTTACATTCAGAAATACTCGGGAGAGACCGTCGTCGTCAAATACGGCGGCGCCGCCATGACCTCCGCGGGCTTGCGGAACGCGGTTATTGCCGACCTTGTGCTTATGACCTGCGTAGGGATCCGCGTTGTTCTGGTTCACGGCGGCGGAAAGGAGATTGACGCAAATCTTCAAAAGATGGGTATTGAACCGAATTTTAAAGACGGCATCCGGGTAACCGACGAGGAAACCATGGACGTCGTACAGATGGTTCTTGCCGGAAAAACCAACAAAGACCTCGTCCGGGAAATCGAAAACATCGGAGGCAAAGCCATCGGCCTCTGCGGAGTTGACGGCGGACTTATCAAGGCAAAAAAATACGAAAAATCCGATATTGATTACGGCAGCGTCGGCGATATAACCGAGATCGACGTTACTCTTCTGAATGACCTTTTGGGTCGCGGCTACATCCCGGTGGTTTCAACCGTTGCGCTCGGTGACGCCGATAACCCGGTTTACAACATAAACGCAGACATTGCCGCATTGAAAATAGCCGTAGCGCTCGGGGCGCAAAACCTGCTTTTCCTTACCGATGTAAGAGGAGTTCTCCGAGATGTTCACGACGAGGATACCCTTTTACCCGAGATTAAATTGAATGAAGTTCCCGCTCTGATTGAAGAAGGCATCATCAGCAAGGGCATGATACCGAAAGTTGACTGCTGCGTAAAAGCTGTAAAGGGCGGAGTCGGCCATACCGTTATTTTAGACGGCCGGATTAACCACTCGCTGCTGATTGAAATGCTTACCGACGAAGGCGTCGGAACCCTTTTCAGAGAATAAGAAACCAATACACAATTGACTGTCCCGCCGATTGTGAATTCATCAATATGCGGGACATATTTTATTTCGGAGAAATACTATGACAAACGAACAGGCGATAAAGCTCGAT
>JAAZGC010000018.1 GCA_012511425.1 Clostridiales bacterium
GCGATATCCAGAGAAAGGTCATTATTATCGTCTTGACGAGATTGTCGGCCAGAAGATTCAGCTTGGCGCTTGAAGCGGAGATATATACGATTCCGAGGATATCATTGCCGGATTCGATGGTTTTCGCGTATGTGATATGACAGTCATCAAAGAGCCCGCCGAGTTTATTCTGCTGCCTTGAATTTCCGTCAAGTATGTCTTCGACAACGACGGAAGATATAGCTTCTCCCGCCGAGACGTGTGAATTGAGATCCGTCAGCAGAATATCTCCCGCGGCGTTTGAAATGAAAATCGTGGTATCTGAGGGATAATCGGTCAGTAAAGTAAGATACCCGGCAGCATCTCCGGAGCTGTAATAGATAAACTGACTGAAATCCCCGACTCCCGATTCGTAAAAAGTCTGTCTCAGGTAAAGCTCGGCAGCCTTAGCGGTCTGTATCATAGTTCTTTCGCGCTGCTCGATGGTATAGCTTCGGACGGAGCCGCTGATGACCGCGGCGAGGATAGCGAAGCTGATGAGGATTATCAGCATGAAGGCCGTCATGTATTTTGAGAACAGGCTTTTAAACATGTCGATCATCCCTTCTTTCGCAGATTATGATATATTTTTCGAATAAAACTTTATGCCGTAAAAAGGACGGCCGGGCAGCCGGCCGTCCTTTCGGGTATTCGGAATGATTATTGCAGAATTTCGAACTTGTATCCGACGCCCCAGACGGTCTTGAGGATCCATTTGTCGGAAACGCCTTCGAGCTTTTCGCGGAGACGCTTGACATGGACGTCGACGGTGCGGGAATCGCCGAGATAATCGAATCCCCAGACTTTGTCAAGAAGCTGATCGCGGGTGAAAACGCGGTTGTAGTTGGCGGCAAGGAAGTAGAGCAGTTCGAGTTCCTTGGGGGGAATGTCGACAGATTTGCCTTTGAGCTTAAGTTCATATTTCTGGAGGCTGATTTCGATGTTGTCGAATTTGATGACCTCATCGTCGCCGGTGTTGTCGTGGGCGGTGTAACGGCGGAGAACTGCCTTGACACGGGCGGAAAGCTCTTTTGTGTCAAACGGCTTTACGATAAAGTCGTCGGCGCCGAGTTCAAGTCCGAGCACCTTGTCAAATACTTCGCCTTTTGCGGTGATCATGATAATCGGCTTCGAGCTGCTTTCGCGGATTTCGCGGCAGACCTGCCAGCCGTCCTTCTTCGGGAGCATGATGTCGAGCAGAACAAGATCCGGCTCGTACATTTTGAAGTAGCTGAGCCCCTCAACGCCGTCGTTAGCGGTCTTTACTTCATAGCCTTCGTTCTCGAAATACATGCGAAGCATATCGCAGATGTTGACATCGTCATCGATAACAAGAAGTTTGGTTCCCATTTATTAATTCCCTTTCATAATAGATTTTCGTTTTCCGGGGCGCCGCGTTTCGGCGCCGTTAATTTTTGAAGTTCGTCATTTTTTTGACTAAGTTCATTATATACCTGTTGAGTGATAGTTTGGTGATTATTTTGTTAATTATTTATTAACCTGATAAAAATTTTAATAAATCGGTACGAATTCGAGGGGTTTTTGTTTAAAATCGATGTAAAATCGTCTGAAATCTCGAAATATCCGATCGAAAACCCGACCAGCGAAATTCATGGTTGAATATTTACAAAAACCGTGTTATAATGATATGCAGACTGACGGAACAAAAATGCCGGTCCCGCCGTCTTAAAAAAGACGAAACAAAATCAATTCACTTAAATTGAAAGGAAACAGGTACATGAAAACAAACAAACGATATATATCGAGGCTGACGTCCTTCCTAACCGCCGTGCTGCTATTTATGTCGCTCGGCGTCGCCGCCTTTGCCGAAACAATTCCGTTCGCCGACGTCCCGCTGTCGGCGTGGTATTATTCGGATGTAAAATCCGCCTATGAAAGCGGTCTTATAAACGGCAAGAGCGAGGATCGTTTTGCGCCGGACGACAATCTTACATACGCCGAAGCCGTCAAGCTCGCCGCATGTATGTATCAGAAGCATACCGAAGGCAAGGTAACGATCACTCCCGGCGACCCGTGGTATGCAACTTATGCCGATTACGCAAAAAATCACGGGATAATATCGGGTGATTATCAGTGGGATAAGGTTGCGACAAGAGCCGGATACATGAGCATATTCGCAAACGCCCTTCCTGATGATGCGCTCAATGCGATAAACAATGTCCCGGACGGCACAATCCCGGATGTCCCGATGTCATCCGGTAATGCCTCGGCGATCTATAAGCTCTATCGTGCGGGAATCGTTCAGGGCGTCGATGTAATCACTCATACGGCTGATCCCGACTCAAATATCCGCCGCGCGGAAGTCGCTGCGATCCTGACAAGAATGATGGACGCCGGCGCCCGCATCCGCTTTGATATTGTTACATCCGACTTTCGCATCACTGTTCAGCCGGCAAGCGCAAAGGGCGCTTTGGGCACACAGGTCAGCTTCTCGGCTGCGGCCGAAGGCGGCACCCTGCCGTATTCATACGAATGGCAGCTCCGCTCATCTTCGCAGGGCGACTGGAAGCCTGCAGGTTCGGCTCTCAACGGCAAATCGACCATAACTCTTACATTGGGAGACTGGATCGACAGCGACAGCTGGTTCATCCGCTGCGTAATCAAAGACGCCGACGGCAGATCGGCAGCTTCGGCGGCTGCATCGATTTCCCTTGCCGCCGATACTCCCGCCCCGCTGAAAATCACCTCACAGCCAAAGGATGCATCAGCAAAGAACGGTGAATATGTCAGCTTCAGAGTTGAAGCCGAAGGCGGCACCGGAACATATAAATACGACTGGCAGTTATCAAGCGCCTATCTTTATACCATCGGTCAGTGGATGAGTGCCGGCAAAAACTCGGATACATACGGCTTTTATGTCGATGCAAAGGACTTCGAAAACGGCACAATGGTTCGCTGCGTCATCACCGATACCGCAGGAAATAAAGTCACTTCAAATCCCGCGAGGATAACCGAAGGCACGATCGGCGTCCTTTCCTTCTACAAACAGCCGGAAAGCATCCTCGCGGCAGCGGGGCAGACGGTCAGCTTCAGCGTAACCGTTACCGGCGGCACAACTCCGTATAAATATGCCTGGCAGTATATGACAGACAATGACTCCGCATGGCAGTCAAGCATCCCGGGCGCTGTTTCGGGGCAGGTATTCGTAACAGCGGTCAGCGAGGAAATGATAAGGACAAACTACCGCGTCCGCTGCGTCGTAACCGACGCAAAGGGCGATACCATCTACTCGGACGCCGCCTATATCAACAAAAATACTGCGCCGAATCCTGCAGGCTCGATTAAAATCACATCTCAGCCGCAGAGCGTTGTTGTCTACGCCGGACAGACTGCTTCTTTCAGCATAACCGCGACGGGCACCGGCGCCCTCCGATATGTATGGCAGACCGCTTCGGCGGCAACTCCCTCCCTCTGGACAAATCAGCAGGACGGATACACAAGCACCTTCTCGTTTGTCGCTTCATCCGATGTCCTTTCGCAGGGAATTCTCGTCCGCTGCATGGTTTATGACAACTCCGGCAACTATGTCGTTTCCGAAACGGCAAAAGCGTCTTCTTCGAACACCAATCCGTCGTCGCTGCGGTTCATATCCCAGCCGCTCTCTCAGATGGCGAGTGTCGGCACCACCGTCACTTTCACCGCGGAAGCAGCCGGCGGCAGCGGTACGATCACTTATCAGTGGCAGGCCGCCTATGTAAGCGGCATGACGCAGATTGCCGCATGGAGCAACGTTTACGGAGAAAATTCCTCAACTTTATCGGTTACCGCCAACTCCATTTCAGGCGGATTCGGCTCGATGGCATATCGCTGCATAGCCACGGACGGCTCAGGTGCAACCGCATATTCTGATGCCGCCACCCTTATCGTCTATTGATTAATAAATAACCCAAATAAACACCGTCTCCCTGAAAACAACTTCGGGGAGACGGTGTTTCTGTTATGATTATCTTTAAAGCTTCTTTATCAGTATCTCGGTTGTGTTTTCAAACACTTTGCCTTCCGCTCCGCATTCAAGAACGATGGCATAGTTGATTTTATTGTCGTCGTCCATTACCATTCTGATATGCTGATTATACGGCAGCGCTGTCGTAATATCGGCATGATATCCGGGGCTTCGTAGCTCCATTTTTTGTTTGTCAGCCATATACATATCCCGGCGGGCGAAATAGAGCCTTGATTTCCAGCGCAGCGGCTTTTCGGAAACGGCGCGGTCGTAAAAGGTTATTTTTTCATCTGATACCACGAACCTTCTTACCCATTCATAGCTTCCTTCCAGCTCGTCGATCAGAATTTTGGTTTCAACGACCCCGTCTTCCGGTTTCCACAAAGTTACCTCGGTCGTGATTTTCTTCGGCGTTATATCCGGGCAGTAAACAACATTGTGGTAATCCTGATCTTTCAGCAAGGTGTAAATCTCCCACCTGTCATACGAGCAGCATCCGGCGTCAACAAGCAGCGGCTCTTTACCTAAGTAAACTAAAGTCTGAGGGCGTCCGGCGTGCTGATGCGGATGAGGAAAGTCCATAGCATCGCAAAAGAGGGTGATATCTCCCCGCCGCAGTATCGCCATCCGCGAATCGGGGAAGAGGCGGTCGGTTAAATCCCGGCTGAAATCAAGCGGAAATAATTCTGCAACACGGCGGATATCGTCTTCGGCGCTCATCGCATACGAATCAGAAATGCGCAGCGTCCTCCCGTCCGGAGCCATGCAGTGATACATCCACTCATGCTGCCTCGAGATGCTCTCTTTCAGTCCCGCAACAGGCGGAAGACCGTTGTTTTCAAGCATCAGATACGCTTCAAGATAAAGACGGGCGATAAAATGAGAATACGAAGGGCTATTTTCGTTTGAGCCGCCGTCTTTGTATATCGCCCCTTCCATGTTCATTTTAACGGTATCCGAACCGAGCGCGACATACTCTCCTGCATTTTCAAGCCACGGCAACAGCGCCCCCGCCATAACGAGAGCAACGCCGATCTGGAGCACATGGTTCTGCGCGTAATTTCTCGAAACCCGCTCCCGCGCTTCCTCCGCCAGATGTTCCGTGTGCAGCTCGATGAAATCATACAGCCAAAGCCAGTCGGCTTCGGAAAAAGGCGCGTCCTGCAGCATGAACATCCCGTGCAAAAGCGAAAGCGTCCGCCAGGAAACCTGCATATCCCGCCAGACCATGTCGGTTTTTACATAGTGAATATCCGGGTCATAGGGCTGATAAGGATGCGCGCCCGCCCATCCGCGGACGATTTCCAGCCATTTGTCGGCGTATTTCCGTTCACCGGTGCGAAGATAGGCGTGCGCCGGCGGAATTGTCATATACAGCCGCTGAGGCCAGATCTGCCACTCGTATTTCGGGCGGAAATTTGTGCCGGCAGTATATGCAAAGGATTTTTCCCAGTTAAACTCCCCGCCGCTCCGGAACACATCGAAAAGGCTTCCGTCCATCGTCTTTTGAAGCAACAAGTCGGAATCCGCCCCGCCCAATACGTCGGCGGCAAACTGAAAAGCGCCGCCGTCAAGCACCATATAAGGGAAAACCGGCTCGGCGACAAGCTTTTCCCGCCGATAGCAGTAATGGCTTCTTGAATCTTTAAACGGCGCATTAAACGCCGTTCCGACTAAAGTTCTTGACATCTTACACCTCCGCGCAGATATCTTTTATTTAAATTCCTCAAACGCTGCGATCCGCTCCGCATGTCGCCCGCCGATAAAGTCGGTGTCAAGATATGCGTCGACAATATCGAGGGCAAGACCGAAGCCGGTCACTCTCCCGCCGAGGCAGAGAACGTTGCAGTCGTTGTGAGCGCGGGTCATCCGCGCAGAAAAAGTGTCGGTGCAAACGGCGGCGCGAATTCCGCGGTGCTTGTTCGCCGCCATCGACATCCCGATACCGGTGCCGCAGAGCAGTATGCCGAAAACACACTCCCCGCTCTGAACGGCGCGGCAGACTTCGTGCGCGTATATCGGATAATTCACCGATTCGAGCGAATCGCAGCCGAAGTCGCGGTATTTGATGCCGCGCTCGGAAAGATGCTTTAATACTTCAAGTTTCAAAAGGTAGCCGCCGTGATCGCAGCCGATTGCGATGGTTTTGCCGGTATAGTCCATATTGTTAAAGCTCCTTTCGTTATTTTCAGTTTTTTTCTTTCGAACCGGACAGGCGGACTCGTTCCGCCTGCGACATCCGCAGATATACCGGCGCAAGCGTCTGATGAGTAAAAAGCCGCTCCTCCGCCATGTCAAAAAGCGCCACGGCGCCGACGGACGCGGCGTTCTGCCTCCTCAGCAGCCGGGGAGTTTCGCGGAATCTTTCTTTAATCCCGTCAAAGTCCGACGCCGTTAGCTTTGATACCGCCAAATCATAGCCGTCGCCGACAAAAAAGATCGGTTTCACAGGCTCGACTGTCAAAAGGTCTTCCATCAGCTCATCAAAGCTCAGCACCCGATCTGCGCATAGCCGCCGCTGCCGTCCTTCCGCCGTGTCAAGAAACAGCGCGTTGTAAAACTGGCTCCGCCGCGCGTCCATAACCGGGACGATAAGGGCGTCCCTCGCCGTTATATGGAGATTATACGCCAGAGCTTCAAGCGTCGAAACCCCGGCGCAGGGCTTGTTTTTCGGATAAGCCAGCCCTTTTATCAGTGAAACGCCTATCCTTACCCCGGTAAAGGAACCGGGTCCCGCCGCGCAGGCAAACAGCCCGATATCCGAAATTTTAAGTCCGGCGGCGCCGATAAGCGCGTCAGCCGCAGCAAGCAAGGTTTCGGAATGGGTGCGAACGCCGTTTACGGCGGCTGAAGCGAGAAGCTCCTCGCCCTTCATCACCGCGGCGGCGGCAGTTACCGCGGTTGAATCAAGCGCTAGAATATAAGGCTTGTCGTTTAAATCGTTCATTTCAGGTCTTGTCTTTATAAAATACGCGTATATGCCGCGGCTCGTTGCCGCTCCCTTCGATATCGACTGTGTAAAGGCTGTCGGGAAGGGCGTATTCGATGTTCTCTCCCCACTCGACCGCCATTATGATGCGGGAATTCCCGCTGGCATAGGCGTTCGGATTATCGGGAATCTCCGACGGAAACCAGTCGAAGAATCCGACCGAAAAAAGATCGTCTTCGCCGTGAATCCGCCAGACATCAAAGTGCGCGACCGTGACATCCGCCCCGTCGGGGCAGCATCCGCGGTATTCGTTCAATATGGTGTAGCTCGGGCTGTGCACATAAACATCTTCGTTAAAACGTCTGACAAGCCCGCGGATAAAAGCGGTCTTGCCGGCGCCCAGCTCTCCGTTAAGAGCTATGAACACAAAAGCGGTTTTTTGCAGTTCCGACAATATGACTTCGCTTAAGCGATATCCGAGTTCTTCGGTTTCCGACGCATCGCGGGTAATCTCATCGAAGAGGAGATTTGTCATGACAATCCGGTTATCACGCCGTCGTCGTCGACGTCAATGTTCCATGCGGACGGCGCCTTTGAAAGCCCCGGCATTGTCAGGATAGTTCCGGTAAGAGCGACAATAAATCCGGCTCCGGCGGA
>JAAZGC010000168.1 GCA_012511425.1 Clostridiales bacterium
TCGCAAAGGAAGAAAATATTTACGGCGCCGACGCGGTTTCTCCGGGTGAAATAATGACGGCAAGAGCCGCCGGATATCCGATGGAGAAGCTGTATTTCCACGGCAATAACAAGACCGACAGAGATATAATCCTCGCAATGGAACTCGGTGTCGGAACAATAGTCGCCGACAGCAGAGAAGAGCTGGAAGCCATCTCGTCGCTGCGCAAAAAGCTGGGAATGACAGCTCCGCAGCATATTTTACTCAGAATAACCCCCGGCGTCGACCCGCATACCCATCAGAAAATTACAACCGGCACCGTCGATTCCAAATTCGGTACCCCGATATCGACCGGCGCGGCGTATGATATAGTCAAATACGCTCTCAGTCTTCCCGGAATCGCCCTCGACGGCTTCCACTGCCACATCGGCAGCCAGATTTTCGAATCGACTCCTTTTATAAACGCGGCGGAAATCATGATAGACTTCATCGCCGAAGTAAAATCAAGGTTCGGATATGAAGCGGAAAAACTCGACATCGGCGGCGGTTTCGGCGTAAGATACACTCATGCAGACCCCGTATTTGACTACAGAAAAGGCGTCGGGGACGTCTGCCGCGCCATAACCGACAGATGCGCCGTTCACGGCATAAAGGTTCCGGTAATCGCGCTCGAGCCGGGCAGGTCGATTGTCGCCGACAGCGCCATCACTTTATATACCGTCGGTTCGGTAAAGCATATCGAAGGATTCAGAAGCTACGTCTCTATCGACGGCGGCATGACCGACAACCCCCGCTATGCGCTTTATCAGTCAAGATACGAAATCCTTCGCGCCGACAAAGCCGGGGAGGAAAAGACCCTAGTCTGCACCCTTGCCGGCAGATGCTGCGAATCCGGCGACCTTATCGGCGAAAATCTTGCCGTTCAGCCGGTCAGCCGCGGCGATATAATAGCCGTGCTCGTCACCGGCGCATATAACTACTCGATGGCTTCAAATTATAACCGCCTGCCGCGCCCGGCGGTGGTTATGATCCGCAACGGTGAACCTTATGTCGCCGTCCGCCGCGAAAGCTATGACGACCTTCTCCGCCTCGATATCTGAACAAAATATCGCGGAAATTAACATATAATGAGATTAAACGATATAATCAGCAATCTGCCCGTCTATCTGACGCGCATTCCGGTGCTGCTGCTGGCGATCGCCGTGCATGAAACGGCACACGGCTGGGCTGCATATAAATTAGGGGATCCGACCGCTCATGATCAGGGGCGGCTTACGCTTAACCCGCTTAAGCACCTTGATCCCGTAGGCGCGCTGATGATGCTTTTCTTCGGCTTCGGTTTCGCCCGCCCCGTCCCGATAAATGTCAGGTATTTCAAGCGCCCGAAGCGCGACATGGCGCTGACAGCCCTTGCGGGACCGGTATCAAACATCCTGCTTGCCTGGCTCGGAATACTTGCATATGTGATTTTCAAAAAGTTTACAGGGAGTGCAAGCAACACGTTTTTGTCTGCGGTTGAGCTGTTCTTGCAGGTATTCTATATGCTGAACCTCGGTCTGGGTGTATTCAATCTGATTCCCTGTCCGCCGCTCGACGGCTCACGTATCCTGCTTGTATTTCTGCCGACGAAATATTATTTTAAAATCATGATGTATGAGCGATATATCATGCTCGGGCTCATGGCGCTTCTCTGGCTCGGTATCCTTGACCGCCCTCTGAACTTCATGATCGGTGCCGTCGGCAATTTCCTGCTTTTCACGGTCCGGCTGATTCCGGGGCTTTAAAATGGACAACAATCACGGAGTCAGAACCGCGGAAGACAGCAGCCCCTTATACAGCGTCGGCGATTTCAGCGGCCCTTTGGATGTGCTGCTTTCCCTTGTCGAGAAAGACAAGATAGATATCGCCGATATCCCCATCGCCCTCATTCTCGACCAGTACCTTGAATATTTAGAGCTGCGTCAGGCGCTGGATATGGATATCGCCGGAGAATTCATCGAAATGGCTTCGACCCTGTTGCTGATAAAAAGCCGGATGCTGCTCCCGAAAAAGGAGAAAGAAGAGGAAGAAGACCCTCGCGCTGAGCTGGCGCGGAGGCTGCTCGAATATAAGCAGATAAAGCTGGCTGTTGAGTATCTCGGGGAACGCTTTGAAATGTTCGGTGGGCGCTTTGCAAAAGAGCCGACAAACACCTTCGAGCCGGAACCGAAAGAAAGCGATGTCAAATTGGGACTTCATACCGTAATTATGCTCGAATCGGCTTTCCGGCGCATCTGGAACCGCTTCGGCGGCGACGAAGAAGAGCTTCTGAAATCCGGCGAAGCCTCGGTAAGGGTGGTAAACCGCAGCTATTATCCGCTGAACGCAAAGATAATCGGTCTTATGCGGCTTCTCTACAAATGCGGCGAGATGACCTTCGAAGAGCTGATGCTGACATCAAGAACCCGCTCCGAGCTTGTCGCAGCCTTCACGGCGATTCTCGAACTGCTCAAGGCCGGAAGATTCGTTATATCCGTAATTCCGGGCGAAGAAGGCGAGAAGCTGATTTTCAGGCTCGACCTGACGCATAGGAGAAACAGAATAAAAGAGGAGGAGGACGGCGGAATTGACGAGTGAACCTGAAACCCTGAATCTTTTTGAACCTGAAATCGAAACCGAGAAACCTGACGAAATAACCGTAAGAAAGATCATAGAAGCGGTGCTTTTTACCGCAGGAGAACCGGTAAACTATTCGAAACTCGCGCAAGCGGCGGGAGTTTCCGAAGAAGAAATAAAAAATACCGCCGAAGAGATGGCGCCGGAATATCTCGACCGAGGAATCCGTCTCTTGTGTTTTGAAGACGGTGCTCAGCTCTGCACCGCAGGCGAATTTGCCGCCGAGGTAAAAAAGGCGCTGGGGATAACCAAAACGCTGACCCTTTCCCGCTCCGCCCTCGAAGTGCTGGCTATAATCGCATATAATCAGCCGGCAACGCGGACTTATGTCGAGCAGGTGCGCGGCATCGACAGCGGCTATTCGATAAATCAGCTCGTCAGCTGCGGTATGATTGAAATCAGAGGCAGGCTCGACGCACCCGGCAAGCCGAATCTTTACGGCACTACCGAAATGTTCCTGCGCCTTTTCGGCATAAGCTCGCTCGGCGAGCTGCCGCCGCTTGATGTGATAAAGTAATCGAACCGACATCCGAAAACGGGGAGGTGGATATATGAAAGCCCTTTTGATAATCGCGGCTGTAATATTCTGCCTTCTCATGCTCAAACCCTGGGTCAGGATAATATACGACGACGGAGAATTTTATTTAAAAGCCGGACTTTTGTGCTTCCAAAAACAGATAATTCCGAAAAAGCGCAAAAAGGTGAATCCGAAAGATTATACTCCGAAAGCCATCCGGCGCCGCCGCGAAAAGGTACTTAAAAAAGCCGAAAAGGAAAAGCGCCGCGCAGAAAAGGAATCGGCAAAAAAAGCCAAAGTCGAAGAAAAACCGGAAGAGGGAAAAAAGAAAAAATCCCTCGATGATATAATGCCGCTCATCCGCCTGATACTTCGGGTATTGAAAATAATCGTCAGAAAGCTCAACGCTTATCTCGATTTCCGAATATACCGGTTATGGCTTTCCGTTGCATCCAAGGACCCGGATAAAACGGCGGTGATGTACGGAGCCGTTTCAGGCGCCGTTTCGGGGCTGCTCGCATTTATGTCGGAACACGGACGCGTCCGCTATAAAGCTCCAAAGGGTTATGACGCCGTTTACGTCGAGGCCGATTTTCTTGCGCAGAAGCCCCGCGCGAAGGTGGAAATTCAGATATCTATACGTGTCTGGCAGGTCTTTGCCCTTGTCAATTCCGCAGCTTTCACATTTATCTCGGGATGGCTCAAAAATAAAAAGACAGCAGCCGAAAGAAATTAGCACCAATATAAGTCAGTATTTTGCAGACAGGTTCGGGAGGACTGAAAATGGCTGAAAACAAAGTAAGCGATATGATCCAGGAGTCGCTTAAAAGCATCCGCGAAATCATAGACGTAAACACCGTGATCGGAACTCCGATCATAACCGACAGCGGAACGACGATCATTCCGGTGTCGAGGATACAGATAGGTCTCGCTTCGGGCGGAGTTGATTATTTTTCCAAAAACAACAGCCTGACAGGAACCGAAAAAAAGAAGCCGGAGGGAGAACCGCAGCCGAGAAACGGCGCGACCAAAAATCTTCCGCTGTTCGGCGGAGGAGGCGGCACCGGAATTTCGCTGACTCCGGTGGGCTTTCTCGTCGTATTTAAAGACGGCCGCGTCGATATGCTGAATGTCGCAAACCCGACCGCATCCGGCAGCGCGATCGACTCTGTAACAAACTTTATCTCCGGCGCCCCCGATCTTATCGACCGGTTCAAAACGGTATTTGCCAAAAACGAACCCATCGCCGCAGACGCGGACGAAGGCGAAGGAGACCAATAAATAATTTATATGGAAGAAAACAACAACGAAGGCATAAGGCTTCAAAAATACCTGTCGGAACAGGGGATCATGTCCCGCCGCGCCGCCGAAAAGGCGATGACGGACGGTCTTATCCGGGTGAACGGCAAAAAAGTGCTTCCCGGCGCGAAGATCTACCCCGACTCGGATGTAATCGAATACAAGGGAACCGTCATCGAAGGCGCATCGACCGAAAAAGCCTATCTGATGCTCAACAAGCCTGCGGGATATGTCACCACCATGAGCGACGATCTGGGCAGAAAATGCGTCGCTGATTTAGTGGATGAAGTCAAATTGCGCGTCTGGCCGGTAGGACGGCTCGACTACGACTCGGAAGGCCTGCTGATAATGACCAACGACGGCGAGCTGACAAACCTTCTGACTCACCCCAGACACGAAATCCCGAAGATATATCAGCTTACCCTCAAGGGCTCGATAACCGAGGAGCAGCTTAACCTTATGAAACGCCCGATGCTGATAGACGGCTATTGCATCCGCCCCGTCGAAGCGCGGATTATCTCCGACCGCGGCACCTCGACAATAGTCGAAGTGATGCTTAGGGAGGGCCGCAACCGGCAGATAAGAAAGATGTGCGATGTCTGCGGCTTTGACGTAAAAAGACTGCGTCGCGTCGCCGTCGGCAAAGTAGAACTCGGCGACCTTCCGCAGGGAAAGTGGCGGGAACTTACCAAAGCTGAAAAAGCTTATCTTATGTCCGGCGGTGCCGAAGATTACCTCGGCGGCGATAAAAAATTCGATGTCCTTGCCCGAAAAGCTTCGGAAAAGCGGACATATCGCGTGAAGTCGGACGGCAAACGCCGATCCCGCTATTCGGGAAACAAAAAATATGATTGAAGCGAAAACGATACAGGATAAAGATTATCAGGCGGAAGCCTGCCGCCTCTGCGGCATTGAATTCGACCCGGACGCACTGGCATACGCCGCGGTGGATTCCGATACCGGAGGTCTTCTTGCCGTTTCACAGTTTAAATTCGGCTCCGACGGGTTCGGTGAGCTGACCGATGTCGCCGCAGTCACGGGTCTCGGTGAAAAAACGGATACCGGATACAGCCGCCGGGACATCCTGTTTTTAGCCGGCCGCGCCGCGATGAATTTTCTGGATATCTGCGGCTTTCATAAAGCCCGCGCCGCCGGAAGCCTTGCCCGCGATGAATCTCTCGCCAAGCTGCTCGGTTTTAATCCGGATTCGAACGGTGTATGGTCCTGCGACCTCGCATATCTTTTCACCGGAGAGCACTGTCAATAGTGACAAAAAGCGACAGCCAAACAATCAAAAACTGAATAAAACATAAAAATTCCTCCGGAGTATTGAAAATGTAAAGAAAGTGTGGTACAATATCTTACAAGAACTTTACATAAAATTACACCGGAGGAAAAACATGAAAA
>JAAZGC010000169.1 GCA_012511425.1 Clostridiales bacterium
AGGGCAGCTTCGGCAGCACCGATGAGCGGATGTGCTCATGTGTCAGCTGAACGATCCTGTCAAACGGTTCACGCAGAAGCGCCGTATGAACGGCGGGAGTGATTGCTTTTTCGCCGGGCGAAAGGACACGGATCGCGTAATTTTCCGGCAGGGAGGAATCAATCTTTCGCAGCTCATGCGAAGGAAGCATCCCGGCGTCTATCGAACAGACGGCTTTTTCGCCGTCGTATGACGGGGTGATATTCATCTGCCAGGAGCCGCTCCAGGCGTATTCAACCACCAGCGTTTCATTTCCGCAGCGGTTGTGAAGCCAGACGGCAGGACGGCGGTAACCGGATTTGCCGCGGGAGGAGCCGACAGCCAAAGGCTTTTCCAGCCGGTCGAAGCGGAAATCCCCCTCCCGTCCCCATTGATCCTCGTGACTGTATGCCGCTTCAAACGGCACGCCTTCTACCGTTTCCTCGCGCATGATCTGCCTCCAGACGGTGCCGGAGAGGGGATAAACCTCGGTCAGCGCCGCCGTTTCGAGCGAGACGTTTTCGATTTCAAGCCATCTGACGATAAAATCGCCGCCGTTCAGCAGCGTGTAGACAGTCACTCTCAATTCGGCGTCGCGGTTAAGCAGCTTTACGCCGTAGATTATGTCTTTTTCCGCATCAATCCCGCGAACCTCTTCAAGCGGCATATGCATCAGCCGCCCGCTGTTTTCGAGTTCCCAGCCGACAGACGCATCGACAGGTCTTTTATCCCTCATCAGACCGATTTTAAAGGAAGGACGCAGATTCCCCGGATCGATATGAAAATCCGGTACGACCTGCCCTTCGCCGCTGCGCCATCTCATGCCGTAAATCCCGTTTTCTGCGCTCTCGCAGAGCAGCTGCCGTCCGCTTAAATAGCAGAATTCCTCGCCGCCGTCCGGGAGAGTCCGGGTGAAGACATCTACATCCTTTGTGTTTTTGATCTTTGCCATAACTATTTCCCCGTTGTTTATATTTAAACTATCTGATACATCGTTTATATCCGGATTTTCCCGCCGGTCATTCGCGTTCTTCGGATACTTTCCCAATATATATTATATACCAAAAATGCGGTTTTGTAAAGATAAAACAGATTAATTTGCTTTATCCGGTTGAAAGTGATGCAATTAGGGTGTATAATATATAGCAAAAACAATTTAAGGATGTGATTTTTGTGAAGGAAAAGCTTGGCAGATGGTTTAAGCGTTATCTGGTCGATGCGACCGGTTCGATGGCGCTCGGCCTTTTTGCGTCGCTGATAATCGGGCTGATCATCTCGCAGCTCTCCAAAATCCCGTATATGTCCTGGCTTTCGGTGCTGTCGAGCCAGACGGGAGCCGCTTCGCCGATAATCGGCGCCGCGATAGGAGTTGCGGTGGCTCACGGCCTCGGCGCAAAGCCGCTCGTCGTCTTCACCTCCGCCGTTACCGGTGCTTTGGGCTATGCGGCGGGAGACAATTCCGGCGGTCCTGTCGGCGCTTATCTGGCATCTGTCATCGGCGCCGAAGTCGGCGGACTTGTCGCTTCAAAGACAAAAGTCGATATAGTGGTAACTCCGTTTGTGACTATCTTTTCCGGAGGACTTATAGGCGTATTCGCCGGTCCGTACATCGGGAAGGCAATGACCGCACTCGGAACCTTCGTAAACAACGCGACAACGCTTGCGCCGATACCGATGGGAATCGTCGTTTCGGTAGTCGTCGGCATGGCGCTGACCGCGCCGATAAGCTCGGCGGCGCTCTGCATCTCTATCGGCATCGACGGCATTGCCGCCGGAGCCGCCTGCGTCGGCTGCTGCTGCAATATGATAGGCTTTGCGGTCGCAAGCTACCGCGACAACGGCATCGGAGGACTTATCTCACAAGGGATCGGCACCTCGATGGTGCAGGTTCCGAACATCATGCGCCACCCGCAGATATGGCTCGCTCCGATCTGCGCATCGGCGGTGCTGGGGCCGATCAGTTCCGCCGTTCTCGTCATGACGAATACCAAAGTCGGCGCCGGAATGGGCACCTCCGGCCTTGTCGGGCAGTTCGGGGCCATCGATGCGATGAGCGCCGCCGGCGACGGCGCTTTGGCGATCGCGATTCAGATCGCACTTATGCATTTCATCCTCCCCGCCGCCCTGACTCTCGGATTTGACTTCATCTTCCGCAAGGCAGGCTGGGTAAAGCCCGGCATGATGAAGCTTGCGCCGGCAGGAGCAGCTTCGGAAACAAACCTCGCCGAAACCGTAACCGAAGAAAAATCGGACGCATAAACGAATATTAAAATGCATAAACCGCCCGAAAAGGCGGTTTATTTCAAGAGACAATAATTAGTGTAAAAACTAACAACAATCGCATACGTTCCGGTAAAAACATATTAATCCGATTTCATCGAAATTGCGCTTAAATTGTAAATAATTGCAGGTTGCTATTGCATTGGCGGCGGAAAAGTTATATAATAAATATGTATATGTTTATGTCGGGCAGCAGGCTTGATTGACGAGCATCGGCGTTCAAAGCGGGCACAGAGAGAAACGACAGCAGGGCTGAAATCGTTTCCCCGCCGGTCAAAAAGGCATTTCGGCTGCTATTCAAACGGCATCGTCCCGCCCCCGTTAGAGGGCTTTGAGTGCCGCATTTTTGCGGAAACTGGGTGGTACCGCGGAATTTCCGTCCCATGAATTTATTTCACGGGACTTTTTTATTTTCCGAATTACTCGAATTAAACGATAACTTTTCAAAGAAGGTAAAGGCATGATAAGAGAACAGCTCGAAAAAATCAAAAATCAGGCGCTTTCGGAGCTTCTTTCGGCAGAAAACGAAGCCGCTTTAGAGGAACTTCGCGTAAAAGTCCTCGGAAAGAGGTCCGAACTCAGCGCCGTGCTTCGCGGCATGGGTCAGCTTTCCGCCGAGGAGCGGCCGGTTGTCGGCGC
>JAAZGC010000170.1 GCA_012511425.1 Clostridiales bacterium
AGCTTTCGAATGTTACGTTGGTAATCGCCGGTCCTATCTCAAGAGTACTGCCGAGCAGGTATTCGCCGGGAAGCAGTCTGACGGTTATCGGCTGATTGAATCCGGAGCGCCGAAGCTCGGAAATGGCTTCGATAGCTGCGTGGATCGAGCCGAACGGCCCGTCTCCGTTCGCCCGCACTTCGGGGCAATGCCCGGTAAGATTCGGACCCGAAGGGGCGACATAATAGGTGCATACACTGTTAAAAGCGCGCATTTTGATACCTCCGTCTGATATGTGCTGATTTATGTTTCGGTTTTTCCTTCGATATATGCCGGGTAATCCGCATCGGCGGCGGAGATTTCCGCTGGATTTTTGTATCTGGGGAATTCTTTTGTCATTTCAATCGTCCCGACTCTTTCGCGGTCGATGAAATCAAACATTTTGTTCATTCGGGTGACGAATATGTATTTAGCCCTGACCAGATGAAGGGTGTCGAGGATGTCCCACATTCCCTCCGCACCTTCCGTATATGAAGTCGTCTGAAAGGTTTCGTTCAGAAGAATCAGCGAATACGGATGTTCTTCAACTCCGTCGATTATCCTCGCCATCTGCTGCACCTCACCCTCAAACCGCCCGGCGGTATCTCCCGCCCGGAAGTCTTCTTCGGCGGAGCTGAAGTGCGCGTAAAGCCCGCGTCGTATCGAAAGCTCGGCGGATTTTGCCGTGACCGGCAGTCCCGCCTGCGCGAAGATATGCGCAATTGCGATGCTGCGCAAAAGCGAGGTCTTTCCGGTGTTGCTCTTGCCGTGTATAAGAAAACCGTCGGACGATTTCAAAAGCGCGGCGTCGCGGGGAATTATATCGGCGCCGGTTTTCCCCTCAATTATAAGAGAGAAGTCGCGAAGCGTGATCAGCCGGAAACTGTCTTCTTCGGGCGGCAGCACCGCAGGGAATACATAATCGATTTTTAATTCTTCGAGACTGCGGATAATATCAAGCGCCGCGTCGTAAAAGACCATTTCGGCCGAAAGACCGAAAAAGGCGTCGTAAATCCCGGCGGTAACCGAAGTAAGCGCCGCATCGATACGGCGGAGCGATTCGTTTGAAATGTAAAGCGCGTCGTCGACGGTAGCCTCGTCGCTTTCAACATCAAAAATCGGCGTCTCCCCGTTTTTCTTGCGCGTAAACAGCTTCACCAGCGGATTTATCGGCTTGTCGTCGATTTCCTCGATGCCGCATAGGTCGCAGGAGACGAGGCGGATAGCCTGATCAAGCTCGGCAAGTGAGGAAAACTCAAAATCCTTCGGCGTTTTGTACCTGAACAGCGCGGATATCCTTTCGATCTCGTTTAAGCTGTCGTTTGCAAGCATTTCGCGGCAGTATTCGGCAATCCCCTTCAGCCCCTCGCTCTGAACTTCGTATTTGGATATCGCATCGGCGAAGGAGGTGTAAAAGGAGAGAAGCGTTTTCGGAAACATCGCCGTAACCTTAAGCGAGGCAAAGGTGTAATCAAGCAGCGCCCGGCGGTTGATCGCCCCCGACTGAGGATTAGTTCCCGAACGCATTCCCTGCCAGTCGGCACGCACGCGGTCGTAACGGGAAAAAAGCGTCCTCAGCTCATCGTAAAGATCGGGGAAGTCGATAAAATCCCGGAGAATCTGCTGACGGTAAACTATCGAAGCGACATCGGTAAGCGGCCGGGTGAGGACGCCTAAAAAATAATCGGCCCGTCTCGTGTCGGGTATCATTTTGCGGACGGCGCGGTCAAGCGACAGCTCGTATGCCAGATCAAAGACTTCGCCGCGCCCGCTTTTTTCCGGTTCTCTGTAAAGTATACTGAATTTCAAGTTATAACTCCCGAAATATGTTTCTTGTCTTTCCTACACTTCGCCGAAGCGTTCGCCCAGGTGTTCCCGGGTAAGCCGATATTTTTCGAGGATGTCCCGGGCATAGCTGCTCCTGTCGGCGCGGCGGCGCTCGACTTTGTAGGTTCGGCGGTTGTTCGCCGCAACATCGACCACAACGTTGAGATATGGTACCTTGGTCTGGCTTATCCCGTGCTGATGGGTTATGTAAAGCCCGAATACGCCGGTTTTGAACAGCCTTGCGCCGAGCGCGGCGGTAAGGGTAACGGCTCTGTCTTCCGAAGTGGCGGAATAGGTTTCGTTTAACAGCACAATCGAGCGCCCGTCGGCCTTTTCAAGTATCCGTTCGACGCGGTTCTGCTCGTCGTTGAAGCGTCCGCTCGAATCAAAGCGTTCATCCCGCGGGAAGTGGGTGAAAATCCCGCCGGGAATGCTGATCTCCGCCTTTTCGCAGGCGACCGGACAGCCGATAGAGAACATCAGCGCCGCAACACCGACCGCGCGCAGATAGGTGGTCTTTCCGCCGCCGTTTGCGCCGGTAAGGTAAAAGAACGGCTCTTTTTCGGTGAAAATGATATTGTTGGGAACGATTTTCAGGCTGTCTTTTGCAAGCAGGGTTATATCGTAGGCGTCTTTGATGTCGAATTTCTTTTCGTCGGAAATCATCGGGAAAATGAGCGGAATTCCGACCGCCGTAACCCGGTCGAACACCGAAACGAACCCGAGATAAAATCCGAGCTGAGAAATGTATGAAAGCAGCGTCCTGTCGTAAAATTGGCTCCGGCTTTTGCGGAATTCCGCGAAAGCCGCAAACTCGTCGGGCGCGGATTTGACGATACCCTCGATTATGTTTATCGAGAGCGGCACCGGCGGCGCCGGCTGACGGGACGGCTTTTCAAGCCCGAGATTTTCGGCGCATTCGGAAATTATCGAAAGATACGACCGCTTTCCCTTGTCGCGGACACGGATGTTTTCGCCTTTCGTCATCAGGCAGATGCGGTTGTGAAGCACCGAAGTGACAAGCGGATATGTCTTTTCGAGCGAATCGGAAGTTTCGCGGAACCAGCTCATATTCACCTGTGTCGAAAAGTAGTCGCTGAAGCGGGATAGCAGCACACCGTCGCCGCCGAGGGCGGCGGCAAGCCTGTAAAACTCCAGAACTGCTTTCATCAGCGAGACAAAGATGATATCCCGCTCACTGTCCGAACGGGCGGCAGTGTAAAGCTCATCGAACTTTCCCGCTGCTTCGGCGGAGTCTTTGAGCGCGCTTAAGCGGCTTCTGAATCCGGTGTCCTGGAGGCAGGAAAATATTTCCCGCCGTGCGATGA
>JAAZGC010000171.1 GCA_012511425.1 Clostridiales bacterium
AAATATCTGACGGAGTTTTTCTCCGCTCTTTTTGCAATATCAAAGGAATTTCAAAAAGAAGAACTGCAGTAATATAATGCGGGCGCCCGAAAGCGCCCGTTTTTTATACTTCTTCAAAGCCCAGAGGCGGCTGCCCGGTGAAGAGGCAGAGCTTTACATTGGAGTCGCTTAATCCCTCCGGCGTTGTTCCGTGATAGCCGATATAAAAATATCCGTCGCCGAGGCTTGCGATGCCGGTTGAACCGTGCGGCCATTCCCATCCCCGGACACCGCTTTTTTCGTCGTATATCCCTTCTTCGGCGAGGCTTAACACCGGGTGGACTTCCGGTGTTTTCTGTCCCCCTATTGCGGTTCTTACAGGCGCCTTCGCGCCGTCGATGACATAAAGCGGGAAGTTCGGGAAAGTTTTTTTCTTACCCGGATAAACGCACATCAGCCAGCGGCGGGAATGTTCGTCGTATTCGAGGTTCTGAACGCCGTAGGTCGTGTTGCCGGTGAAAACGAAATACTTCTCGTCGGCGCGAAGACCGCTCTTATGCGGGTCGTCCTGATTCAGCGGCTTTTCGCAGTCTTTGAAGCGCCGCCAGTCATATTGAACGATTATCTGATAATCGTTGTCGGTACGGCTGTTGTTGCGGTAGATGCCGTAAGCTATCATCAGCATTTTCGGCGAATCGGCGGCTTCCCCGAACACGGGGCCGAATGCGGTGCCGTCGATGCCGGAGCAGCCGTATCGGTGGTCTGGGGTATCGGCGGTGTCGCCGTCAAATACTCCGCTTCCGTCCGTAACTTCGCAGAAGTCCTCGACGACGTCGGGCAGATAGACGGTTTTCATAATCCCGTCTTCTTCGGCGCTCATTCCGGGGCGGTCGATTTTATCGACGTCAAATATTGCGCAGTAAAAGGCCTTTTTCGCCTTATACTCAAGCGAGCCGTAAACTTTACCGTCATCGTCGTTGAAATCAATGCAGCCGAGGTGACCGGTGAGCCCTCCGCAGCTGCCTATCAGATTTCCCGACAGGTCGGTTTTAACGAGCATGGTGGTGTAGGAAAAGTAGATGTATTTTCGCTCGGTGTCGATGGCGATGCCCTGACAGTGCGGGGTTTTGAAGGCGCCGCTGTAAATATTATGCGGCAGGGATGTAACGGACATATCAGGTGCTCCTTTCGGTTCTGTATAATTCCATGTGTAATATTATATCACTTCCGGAATAAAAATTCTTTTTCATATTGTAAATCCGGCGGCTATATGATATAATTGTAGCAGAAATGAAAATGCAGGAGAATGAGATGAAACCTTATAAAATTTACATGGATCAGCCGGCAGCCGAATGGGAGACAGCTTCTCCGATAGGCAACGGCCGGATGGGCGCGATGATTTACGGCATTCCCGGCCGCGAGAGAATACAGCTATCCGAGGAGCGCATCTGGGCGGGAAAGAAGCAGGACGCCGTAAATCCCGCATTCCGCGACAAGCTCGAGTATCTGAGGCGGCTGCTGCTCGCCGGCAGAGGCGCCGCGGCGGACGAATGGGCGAACTCAAACATGGCCGGAGATTTTCACCGCGTTGCTTCGTATGAGACCGCCGGAGACCTCATAATAGACACCGGCGACACCGACGAAGACGGTGAAGCTCAGAACTACCGCCGTTATCTTGACCTGATAAGCGGCAGCGCACAGGTATCCTATATCCGCAAAGGGCATATCCGCTCGAGCGAGTATTTCGCCTCATATCCCGACGATATCATAGCGGCGAGGTTTTCCGGGCTTGACAAGACAAGAACGGTAAAAATCAGTTATGAGCGGGAAAATATCAAAAGCGTCAAAGCCGAAGGCAATATTATTCGGATAGATGCCGCAACCGCCGACGATCTTCACGGTTTTACCGTACTTATAAAGGTTATCACGAGCGGCAAAGTCAAGGCGGGTGAAAACTGTCTCGAAGTGACCGGCGCTGCGGATATGGTACTGCTCATTACCGCGGCGGTCGGGCGTGTTCCGGTGTTCCCGGTCTCCGAAGACTGGACATACTTGCGCGAAAGGTCGGAGGCGGATCACCGCACCATTATGGAGCGGTCGGAGATACTGCTCTCCGAGGGCGATTCACCCGAGCTTGCGACTCTTCCGATCCGCGAACGGCTTAACCGCATCAGAGCCGGAAAAACCGACGGCGGTCTGCTCGAGCTTTACTATCAGTTCGGTAAATACCTGCTTGTCGGCTCCAGCCGCTACGGGACGCTGCCCGCCAACCTGCAGGGCGTCTGGAACGGCTATATGACTGCTCCCTGGAATTCCGACTATCACACGAATATCAACCTCCAGATGAACTACTGGCCGGTCGAAGCGGCTAATATCCAGGAATGCGCGGCTCCGCTGTTCGACTACATGAATACAAACCTGCTTGAATCGGGTCGGGAGACGGCAAAGGTCAACTACCGCTGCCGCGGCACCGTCTGCCATCATTTGAGCGACATATACGAATTCACCGCTCCGGCGGACGGGGTCTGGGGACTCTGGCCGCTCGGCTCGGCGTGGCTCTGCTTCAATATGTATGAGCATTACCTCTATTCCGGCGACCTTGATTTCCTTGCAAACACGGCGTACACATTCATTCACGACTCGGCTTTGTTCTTCCTCGACTATATGTATGAAGCGGACGAAGACGGGCAGCCGATCCTGCTGACCGGTCCTTCGGCTTCTCCGGAAAACCGGTATTTCGACGTTGAGGGCAAGCCCGCATATCTTTGTATGTCGCCGACAATGGATGTTCAGATTGTTTCCGGACTTCTCAGAATGTATATCGAATGCGAGAATCTTCTCTCCCGCGATCCCGCTCAGAAAGCGGCGGCGAAAAAGGCGCTTGCCAAGATGCCGAAGCTTCAGATCGGCCGCAAGGGGAACTTAATGGAGTGGCTGGTCGATTACGATGAGCCGGAACCCGGCCACCGTCATATCTCGCATATGTTCGCGCTTTATCCCGATTCCGCAATCAGCCGCGACACACCCGAGCTTTTCGAAGCTGCAAGGAAAACCATCGAGCTGCGGCTTGCGAACGGCGGAGGACACACCGGCTGGTCCTGCGCGTGGCTTATCAGCCTCTTCGCCCGTCTGGGCGACGGCGCCGGGGTTTCGGATATGCTGCGCAAGCTGCTCTCAAATTCTACCAAGGACAATCTTTTTGATATACATCCGCCGTTCCAGATAGACGGCAACTTCGGCGGCTGCGCCGCTATAATCGAGATGCTGCTCCAGAGCCACAACGGCAGAATCGAACTGCTCCCCGCCCTGCCGAAGGAACTGCCTTCCGGCAGCTTCAGGGGACTTCGCGCGCGCGGAGGGCTTACCGTAAGCGCTGTCTGGCAGAAAGGCAGGGTGAAATCCGCTGAAATAGCCGCGGAAAGAGATGCCGAATTCCTGTTCAGAGCAAACGGCGAAGAAAAGAAGGTAGCGCTCAAGGCGGGTGAGGTTTACGAATATACTGCCTGACGGTATATACAGGCGTAAAAAAGAAGAGGCGCGATGCCTCTTCTTTTTGTTGTTATCGTTTAAACGGTAAGCGCAGCTACGTCCTTCCACGCCTCCGCGCTCGGCTTTGTTGTACGCGACTCGACGCCGACGTATTTCTTATAGCCGGATGCGGCGATCGCCGCGAAAACGTTGCGGTAGTTTATCTCGCCGGTGCCGGGTTCAAGACGTCCCGGAACGTCGGCTGTGTGGAAGTGGCCGATAAGCTCGATATTCTTCTTAATTGTCGGGATTAGGTTGCCTTCGGTTATCTGCTGGTGATAGACGTCATAGAGCACGCGGACGTTCTTCTGATCGGCTTCCTCGATCATTGCGAAGGCTTCGTAGGAAGAAGGCAGGAAATAGCCGTGATGGTCGGTGAGGACGTTCAGCGGCTCGAGAACCAGCGTCACACCGGCGTCCAGAAGCATCGGGCCTGCGGCTTTTAGGCAGCGTACCACGTTGAGGTGCTGCTCATAGCGGGTGGCGTCCTTGCGTTCGTTGCCGGTCGTTACTATCAGTGTGCGTACATCCAGCTCTTTTGCGGCCGTAATCGACTGCTCGACGACCTTTACGAAATACTCGGGGCTTTCCCGGTGAAGCATGGCGTATTTATGCCACTGCTCCCTTACCGCGGGATCGAGGGTGTCGACGCACATCGCGGCGATCGGAAGCTTATATTCGGTTTTGAGCTCTTTTATCCTGCCGATATCAAGCCGGCCCCAGCCCCAGAATTCCACCGCTTTTACTCCGGCGTCATGCGCCGCTTTAAAGCGATCGTAGAATTCATGCTCCGAAAAGAGCATCTCGATGCAGGCGGAAAGATTGATCATTTAAGTTCCTCCGCTGATTTATACGGATTTATTTCTTCTTTTTAAGAACAACTGCTCCGGAAAGAGCGGCTGCTGCAAGGGTAAGCGCGAAGATGTCAAAGGTCTGCGGCGCGGGAGCTGCTGCTGCGGGGGCGGCTTCGGCCGCGGGAGCCGGTTCTGCGGCTGCTTCGGGTGCCGGTTCTGCCGGTGCGGCTTCGGCTGCCGGTTCGGCTTCGATTATAACCGGTTCCTCAAAGGAAACTTTACCGAATACCGAGGGGTCCTGCCATGCGGTGTTGTTGTCATCCGACCAGCCATATGCGCCGGTGCGGCTGGTGGCATCTGCAGACTGGTTATTGATCTGGATATCGAAGCCTATAACCGTTCCGGCTTTCATATTGACGCCGCCGCTGAAAGTTTTGAGGGCGAAAGAAGCTTCATATATGAAACCGGTATCGGTTACGACGGAAACCAGCTTATAGCAGTTCTGAAGCGCTTCGATGCCGGCGTCGGTTCCGGTGAAGCTGGTGTTTTCGACATCGTCGGCTTTGAAACCGAAATATGCCACATCATCTGTTGAGTAATCGTTTACGTCGGTGTCAAGCGGGTCAAAATAGATCTCGGCGCCGTCGCCCCAGGAAACATCGCCGTCAAAATTGTGCTCGGTATCCTTTACTTCGATGTAAACATAAAAAGCATTCTCATCCCAGAGACCGCGCCATGTGGCGGTAACGCCGCCGTCTTCGCCGTCTTTGAGCTTGTCTATCTTGTTTTCTTCTGCAGTCTGCCAGACATCGTCCATAACGCCGTCGACGACGGGGGTGCCGTAGGCGGCTTTAGCCGTCGGTACTTCCGCAAATGCGGGAACTGCGAGCAGCGCTATAAGTGCGGCTGCCAGAAGTATGGTTAATTTTTTCATAATTGTCACCTGTTCAGATTTTCATTTCTCCGGATGATATGAAGACAATAAGCGGAAAAGAGGGATAATTCCCCCTTTTCCGTTCGAACGTTTGATTAATAGTTGAATACCTTGCCGGTCTTAATCGACTCGTTGGCGTCTATGCAGAGACGGAGAGTCTTGAGAGCGTCGGCATAAGGAGAACGGATGGCAGAGCCGTCGCCGGATTTGACTGCGTCGATGAATACGCGGTCTTCGGTGACGCCCTGGTCTTCCTGGCGGGCGAACTGCTCATCGCTGTCAGCGGTGCGGAAGCGGACTCCCGAGCGCAGACGATACTCGACGGTGGCGTCCTTGCAGTTGATGGTCATGCCGCTGCCGGGAATGCCGCCGACTCCGACGTTGTAGCAGGAGGTGAAGATATTGGCGATAACGCCGTTTTCAAATGTCAGAACGCAGGAGGAATAATCGTCGACATTGTAGCCGGGAACGTTGTATTCCGGAGCTTCCGGCTCAACTATGCCGCGGCCGCCGGCGCAGTAAAGGGTTTTGACTTCGCCGAAGAGATAGCGGGCCATATCGAACAGGTGAACGTTCTGCTCGACGATCTGTCCGCCGGAGGTACCCTGACGTCTCCACCAGGCTACGCCGGGGATTCCGCCGATCCAGGCTGCCTGAACCAGACCTACCTTGCGGTCGGCGATGAAGTCCTTAATGCGGTCGGTGATGTCCTGATATCTGTCCTGGAAGCCGACGCCGGTCAGAAGACCCTTCTTCTCGGCCTGTGCGCAGATGTCGGCTGCAAGGTCATAATCGAGTGCCATCGGCTTCTCGACGAAGAAATGGCAGCCTTTTTCGATTACATAATACTCGATTTCACCATGGCAGTACGGCGGAACGCAGATGTAAACTACTTCCGGTTTGGTTTCGTTGATCATCTGACGGAAATCGGAATAGGATTCGCCGCTCTTTGCCATCTCTTTGAAGTGGTCAGCCTTTGATTTGACCGTATCGGCAAATCCGACAAGCTCAACATCATCAAAGTTAACAAGGTGGCTGAAATGATATCCGCCGATACCGCCGCATCCGACGATGGCTACTCTTACTTTGCTCATAATAAACCGCTTTCTCCGACGCATTTACAGTATATTTTTAACGGTCATCCCGACTTTTCCGGCGCCGGTCGCAAAGCCGGATTTTCCAACCCTATGATAACACAAATATCCTTTTTTGTCAAGAGAATTCGGAAAAATGAGCTTACATAAATTGAAGATTGTGACGGTAAAAAGTTTACAATTATTTTCCCCGGCGGGGCTTTAATAAAACCGAAATATACAGTATAATAAAGGATAAGTTTATATCAATATCGGGAGTTAATGCTATCAAATGATTTTTGACAACATCCTTGCGCTGACGCTTGCGGAAACTGCAGCCGCTCCGGGAATGACAGGTTACGGCAGCTGGACGACGCTTATAATGCTGGCAATCGTTGCAGCGGTGTTCTATTTCTTCCTCTACCGCCCTCAGAAAAAGCAGGAGGCGGAGACAAACAAGATGCGCAACAGCCTTGAAGTCGGCGACGAAGTCACTACCGTCGGCGGCATCATCGGCGCCGTGGTTTCAATAAAAGGCGAGACCGTCACCATCGAGACCTCTGCCGACCGCACGAAAATAAGGGTTCTCCGCGATTCGATCCGTTCCATTGACGTCCCGATCAATCCCAAGAAGGAAGAACCCAAAGCCCCTGCAAAATTAAAGAAAGCCGATAAGGCTGACAAAATCGAAGAAACCAAAAAATCCGACGACGCAAAAAAATAATTTATTATTTTAAATATTCAGAGGTAACCGAAATGAAAAACGTAAAAACACTCAATAAATCCACATACGCAAAGAAGTCTTTGAACGCCGGCTGCGGCGAATGCCAGGCAAGCTGCCAGTCCGCTTGCAAGACCAGCTGCACCGTTGCCAACCAGAAGTGCGAAAAGAAGAACAAGAAATAATCAATAATGCTGCATCAGTTTGAACAAAACGGATATAACATTGCATTGGACAGCGCTTCCGGCGCTGTCCATGTTTTAAGCCCTCTCGCCGCATCGGTTCTCCGCGAGATGGCTTCCCTGCCCCTGCCGCCCTCAAAGCAGCCTCTGGAGGGTTATTCGGAGGAAAAAGCCGAATGCTGGGATGACCTTTATTCCCTTTACGAAGACGGTACGCTTTTCTCCGATGATATCGACACGGAGAATGCCTCTTATGCGAGCGGACTTATCAAGTCGATGTGCCTGCACGTCAGCCACGACTGCAATATGCGCTGCCGCTACTGCTTTGCCGGCACCGGTGACTTTCACCGCGGCAGACAGCTGATGGACCTCGAAACCGGAAAAAGGGCGATAGATTTCCTTTTAAAAGAATCGGGGCCGATCAAGAATCTTGAGCTTGACTTTTTCGGCGGAGAGCCGCTTTTGAATTTCGGCGTCGTAAAAGAGCTTGTAAGATACGGGCGGGAAAAGGAAGCGCCTCTCGGCAAGAATATCCGCTTCACGATAACCACCAACGGCGCCCTGCTTGACGACGACAGCATTGCGTTCATCAACGAACATATGTCGAATGCCGTATTAAGCGTTGACGGACGCCGCGAAGTAAACGACCGCAACCGCCCTTTCGAAGACGGAAGCGGAAGCTACGACACGATAATCCCGAAGTTCAGGCAGCTTGTCAGGGACAGGACCGCCGACTGGTATGTCCGCGGAACCTACACCCGCGACAACCTTGATTTTGCCGAGGATGTGCTTTCTCTCAACGACGAGGGCTTTGACCAGATTTCTGTCGAGCCGGTGGTGCTGCCGGAGGATAATCCGATGGCGCTGAGAGAAGAGGATCTGCCGGTTATCGAGGCGGAATACGAGCGGCTTGCAAAGGCGATGATCGAGCGTTACCGCGAAGGCAGACCCTTTACCTTCTTCCACTTCATGATCGACCTTGACGCCGGTCCCTGCGTTTACAAGCGGCTTAAAGGCTGCGGTTGCGGGGCGGAATATGTTGCGGTCACGCCGGGAGGGGATATCTATCCCTGTCATCAGTTCGTTGAATATCCCGAATACAAGATGGGGAATGTAAACGAGGGCAAAGTCGACCGCACGATTCAAAGGAATTTCATGCGCTGCGCCATTTCGAAGAACAGCGAATGCAAACGCTGCTGGGCCAAATACTTCTGCGGCGGCGGCTGCCCCGCGAATAACTACGCCTTCAGCCGAGATATCGAAAAGCCTTATAAGTTAGGCTGCGATATAGAGCGCAAGCGGGTCGAATGCGCCCTTATGATCAAGGCTGCCGAGGCGGAAATCGACGAAGAACGCGAAAGCTCATAATATCTTAATGTCGGCACAGATTGCCGGCAATAAAAAACCGGGACAGAAACGGAATTGATATCCGATCTGTCCCGGTTTTGATTTTTCTGTTATCTGGATGCTATGTCGTCAAATATCTTCTTAGCCCAGCTTTCGATCTTTTCTTTCTCTTCGGGCTTGAGCTTACTTAAGAAGCCGAGAAAAGGGACATCGACATACAGTATTTCGCCGACTACTTCGGTACCGGCTTCACGAAGAGTGTTCGCGACTTCGTTTACCGTTGCTTCGTCTCCGTTTGCAAAAATGGCGACATAGGTTGCCCTCGATTTATCCATCGAGCCGCAGAAGAGCCGAAGATCATCAGGAAGCTGCTTGCCGACTTTTACTCCGATAAAGACGAGCCGGTCATTGTTGCAGGAATAAGCCGGAGGTATCTTATCTACCGGTTTTTCTCCGCCCAGCATATCATAAATAGCCTCGCCGTAGCTCCTGATCTTGCCGGTTTCCGGATATACCAGCACACGTGTTTTGATAGCCATAATTTTCACTCCCATCATAATATTTAGCTTGTAATTATTATAACACATTCCGGCCGGTAATGTTATACTTTTGGCGTAAATATTTTATTTTTGGGAATCGGCATAAAACAAGATGACTGTATTTGTGCATTTTGCCGAATCGGCTATCTCCCCTTAATCCCTTGACAATTCGCTTTCCTTGTGGTATACTGATTCCAAACTATTCAGACTGTTAAAACGGAAGGTATCAATATGTTAATAACGATAATAGGCCGCGGCCACAGCGGCACCCGCGCCATAAGCAACACTCTGAAGGACTCCGGCGTATATATGGGCGAGCCGCTCAACGGCTCATATGACCTTATCCCTCCGGACGATATGTATGAGGCGGCAAGGGTTTTCAGTTCATATGTCAAATATAAAGGAGACCTTGAGTGGGATTTTTCGGCTGTGCTTGACGGTCCGATAGACCCGAAATTCAAGCAGCTTATCGAAAGCTACCTTCACACCGTGCTTTCTTCGAAAGCGGCATACCGCGGCTGGAAGATACCCGAGACAACCCTGGTTTATCCATGGATACAGCGGATGTTCCCGGAGATTTTCTATATCTACTGGGTCCGCGACCCGCGCGACTGCATTCTGAACTCCCATGTGACCGATGACCTGTCGTTTTTCAATATACCTTATGATAAAACGGATAATCTTCGTCTCCGCCGGGCAATCAGCTGGAAATATCAGCGTGAAATAGTAAAGGCGACGCCGAGACCGAGATTCTGGCATACGACCCGATTCGAAGATATGGTTTTTGAGCAGGAGAAGACTCTTAAGAGCCTTGAAGAATACCTCGGGATTCCGCTTGCAAGAATAGAGATGCGGCCGGAGTCGGTCGGCAGATACAAGACTGCGGAAGGCGAATATATGTTTGATTTCTTCAAGGAAGATATGGACGAATGCGGATATAAATATTGATTGCGGAGGTAACTGATATGAGAAAATTCAGCGATTGGCGGGTGGGCGCCTCTACGTCCTGTTTCGGCGCCTGGACACCCGAGTTGTGCGCCGGGTATCGCGACGCCGGGATAAAGTCTATGGAGCTTTCACAAGGCTACGATTCTCTTTTAAATCAGCTTTTATTCCTTGAAAGAGCCGAATATATAGGCGATACCACCCGTTCATACGGCGTCGAGCTGCGTTCGCTGCACCTTCCTTTCAGCGGAGAGCTTGACCTAAGCCGTCCCGATGAATTTGCCGAGAAGACTGTAGATATCCATTTAAGGCTCATCGATGCTTCGAAAAGAGCCGGGATACCGCTTATGGTGGTTCATCCCTCCTCCGAGCCGATTAAAGACGAAGACAGACCGATGCGGCTGGAGATATCAAAGAAAAACCTGAAGATTCTCGGTGAGCGATGCACCGAATACGGAATGAAGCTCTGCGTTGAGGATCTTCCCCGCACCTGTCTTGGGCGCTGCTCCGGCGATATGTTATATCTTATCGGCGACGAGCCGAACATCTTCTGCGTTTACGACACAAACCACCTGCTGATGCAGGACAATGTTGAATTCATCCGGGAAGTCGGGCATAAGATAATCGCGCTTCATGTCTCCGACTACGATTTCATCGACGAGCGGCATGTGATTCCGGGAGAAGGCAAAAACGACTGGAAGGGGATAATAAACGCGCTCGAAGACGCCGGATATCCTGGAGACTGGACATATGAGCTGAAGCGGGAATGGACCC
>JAAZGC010000172.1 GCA_012511425.1 Clostridiales bacterium
CGCCTAATTTGGCGACTTTTTTTACCTTTGCGGCGAGTGTTTGACTGACGGGAGGATTTTTGTTCCAGCTTGTATGCTTATTGTCGAATCTCAGCCATACGGTCAGCCGCTGCGGCGGCAGAATAGCAGCAAGCGCCTCGAGGGCGGCGGCCTCGGCTGCGCCGTCGTAATGGATTTGCGCGTCGGGGATGTGTGTTAGCGTTTCATTCACCGTTTCAAGGGATGCGCAGGTTATCTGTGCAAGCTCGCCCATGCCGAACTGTAAAATCGTGTCGAAAAATTGCTTTCGTTGAGCCGGAGTATGTGAAAAGAGGACATTGTCGAATTTAAGGGGTATTTTCGCTTCAAGAGCGAACTTGAGTGCCTCTTCGAGACGCGGCAGCGGCTCACCCCGGAATTTCTCATTCAGAAATATGCCGTAATCAAATTTTTGAGCTTCGTCGAATGTAAGAGAGTTAATAGGCGTTTCTTCTTTGATTGCACTGCCGTCGGGGAGGCGACCGGTGCGGTTGACCGTCCGGTCGTGCAGGATTACACAGACATCGTCTGCCGTGAACTTTGTGTCAAGCTCGATCATTCCGTATCCGAGCTCAGATGCGGCGCGGAAAGCCGACATCGTATTTTCCGGATAATGCAGCGCAACTCCCCGATGAGCTTCAAGTATATATTTCTTCATTATGTTGCCTCCTTAAAGTTTTATGGTGATATTATAGCATCCGGGGTTCTGTATGTCAAGCCGTTTGATTTACATTTTACCGTTGACAGACGGGGATGTTTTATGTTATATTGTGATAAATGATAAACGGAGGCGCTTTATTATGAAATCCATGCCTGAAAAATTCGGAATGTTTATTCACTGGGGACCTTACTCAGTTACCGGTTGGCAGGAACAATACCGGATGAGACGCGGGATAAGCCGCAGCGAATATCGCCGTATTACCGAACGCTTCAAACCGATCGGATGCCGGCCGGAAGACTGGGTAAAGCTTGCGGCAGACGCGGGCGCCGAATACATTTGTTTCACATCAAAGCATCACGACGGATACTGCATGTGGAATACAGATCAGACGGATTTCAATATATATCGCGCAGCCGGAAGAGATATTTTATATGAACTTGCCGACGCTTGTTTGAAGCATGATATAGCCCTATCAATATATTATTCGATTCCCGACTGGAATCACCCTAACGCCTACAACGAAAAATCCAGTCATCAGTGTCCGCCCGAAGCCGGCGATGAGCCGGATGATATGAAATATCGAGAATTCGTAAGAGCACAGGCGAAAGAATTGCTGACCGGATACGGCGATATTTACACCTGGTTCTGGGATATTCCTCCGCGGGTATATGATCCTTCGATGAACGAATATCTCCGGGAGCTTCAGCCGGATTTGCTGATAAACGACCGCGGCTGGTCGGAGGGGGATTTTTCAACGCCGGAACGCACCGTTCCCGAAGGCGACGAATTTCCCGGATATACCGAAGCCTGTCAATCGGTCGGCGCGAACAGCTGGGGGTACCGGCAGAACGAGGATTATTATACTCCCTCGTTTATTGGGCGTTCGATGGATAAAATTATGCTGATGGGCGGCAGTTACCTTCTGAATGTCGGTCCCGATACCGACGGCGTTATACCGAAGGAAGCCGCGGTTATTTTTCTTGCCTGCGGAGAGTGGTATTGTAAAGTAAAAGAGGCTTACTTTGAAAGCGCTGCGATAAAGGAGCTTTCTTCCCCGCTTTTCTTTACTAACGGAGGGGACGGCAAATATTATATTCATGTAAACACACCGCTTATCAGCACCGGACTGAATCTCTCGCCGTTTTGCAGCCTTCCCGAATCGGTAACGCTTTTAAACACCGGCAAAGCCGTTGATTTTTGCCTTGAACCTTATCCGGGCGACTTTACCGGATGTTTCGGCGAGATGAAACCGCCCTCCCTGCGGCTGAGGAATATTGAGCCGGATAAAGCCGGAATGCCGATGATCTTTCGGCTGATTTTTAAATAATAAAATGGCATCGCCGGATATTAATGACTTTTCCATATTCTCTGCTCTATCTTCGGATTTATATATTTTGACGTTTTTACACAATTAATGCATACGGCTTTTGATTTTTGTTTTTTCTTGACAACATCTTGCTTTTATGTTATAATGAAAAAGGTATTAGCAGCTTGGTAACGGCACCGCAGGTAAACAAAGGATGCAAACGGAGTTTATTATGAAATTCTCAGAAAAACTGTTGAAAACCTTATCCGGTGCGCTTGTCATTATGCTTGCGGCATCAGCTTTCGCCTGCGCTTCAGATCGGGGAGATGACGGCGAAAATACCGATACACGGGACGGCAGCGAGGGTATCGAAGCCGAGGAAACCACTGCGGCGGAAAACGCCTTGGAGCTTCCCGCGGAACTCGACTACGGAGGGGAAAACATCATAATTTACGGCTATGATCTTTACCCGAAAGAACACCTGGCTGAGGAGCTGAACGGCGAGCTTGTCAACGACGCCGTTTTCAACCGCAACAAAAATGTCGAAGAACTTCTGAATGTCAATATCAGTGTTGTCATCAACCCCTGGGACAACGACGATTGCCGCAAGAAGATACAGTCCACTTCGATGGCCGGTGACGAAGATTATACGATCTATACCGGCAATACCTACAACTTCACCTATCTTGCCGCTGAAGGCGCTTTCCTTGACATTAAATATCTTCCACATATAGATGTCGATAAGCCCTGGTGGAACCGGTCTTCGTATGACGAGCTCTCTGTCGGGGATCGTCACATGATTCTAATGAGCGATATGTGTATGTCGACTTTCGGAAATGTATCCGGGATTTTCTTTAACAAGGGGCATATCGCAAATTACGGTTTCGATGATCCATACAAGCTGGTCGATGAAAACAAGTGGACGCTTGACAAACTGATTGCCGACACAAGCTCGTTCTATGTCGATCTCAACGGCAACGGCGAACGCGATGAGGTCGGAGACATTTACGGCTGCTACGGACGCCTTCAGACCTGGTATTATATGGCATATGCGTATGTCAGGGTTACCGAGAAAAACGCCGATAATTACCCTGTTATTGTCTTCGATTCGCCCAGAACCGAGGAGATATTAAACAAACTCCGCGACTGGATGGTCGGCTCCGACGGCTGCTGGTCGGATATGGGCTGGACCGGCGTTGAAGAATTCGGCAACGGCCAGAACTGCGTTTTCTTATGGCGTTCCCTCAGCGGGGCTGATTATCTCCGCGGCGCAGATATGGAATACGGTATCGTTCCGAATCCTAAATATGACGAGAAGGATGACTGGAGAACCTCAAGCGGCGGACTTGTCGTGGCTTTCCCGGTAACGGCAAAGAACACCGAAAGGACATCCGCTGCTGCCGAAGCACTTGCCTATTATGCAAGAGAGCTTGTCACTCCCGCTTATGTGGAGCAAACAATAAAGGTTAAAGGCACCCGCGATGAAAAGGCTATTGAAATGGTCAATATAATATTGGACTCGATAGTCTACGATTTCGGTGTCGATTACTCCGGCTTCAGCGGCTGGGGATATGCTTCACTCGAATATTTCAAGACAACCAAAGGTTACTGCTCCTTTATCGAGGCGTATAAATCCAAAGCCGATGCGGAGCTTATCGAAGCCGCGGATAAAATTCTGGCACTCGACGGCTGATCAGAGAAGTCTGCTTTGCCCCAATGAATTCGGTACCGGAAATAATGAATAAGCTGTCCGCCAAAACATGATTATTACACAATATATAAAACCGCAATATCCGATTAAATAATTCATTTGAGAGAGGTACGCACATGAACAACAATCCCAATTACACATATCCGCCCCAAGGCGCGCGTGTTGCTTTGAAAACCGACCGTTCGCTCGTCAAATTTATCCTTCTTTCCCTTATCACATTCGGAATTTACGGGCTTATCGTCATGACTGAGGTTTCCACCTCGATTAATACGATAGCTTCTCCTTATGACCAGAAGAAGACAATGCACTTCTGCCTGCTGGTTTTCCTGATTGCTCCGATTACACTCGGAATCGCTTCTCTTGTCTGGATCCACAAGTTATCAAATCGCGTCGGAGCGGAGCTCAAACGCAGAGGGATAGCTTTCGAGTTAAGTGCAAAAACCTTCTGGCTTTGGGGAGTGCTCGGTTCATTCATAATTGTCGGACCGTTTATCTATTATAACAAGCTTCTTACCGCTATGAACATGCTCTCCAACGATTACAATGTAAGAGGCTGATTCTATTTTATATCGTTCTTTCAACGCTAACCCTATATATTGTGTAAATTCAAAGCTGTCTTCCCGACAGCTTTTTATGTTGTCGGGAAATAATATACAACCGCTTAACCTGTTCATATACCTTTCATACCCGCACATGACGCCGGAAAATGGCATTCCCGGAAATAAAACGGATTCTGCCATTTGATACAACCAAACTTATCGCAACGGAGATATTATCACAAAATACCCTAAATCTTAAAAAAATGCGGCAACTTCGGTGCACATTAAATGTCCCGAAACATTAGACTTTTTGATACTTTATTCATTGATGTTGATACTTTGATCCATTTATTTTCTTTTAGATTTATATTATAATTACAGTTGCAGTGGAAATATTATGTTATTTCTTTTGTCATTATTTGGAGGAAGATTATGAAAAGAATCATTCTTACCCTTTCCCTTGCTCTTGTGCTCGTTCTCGCGGCAGTCCTTCCCTGCTTTGCTCACGATATGGTGACCAATGCGGAATGGGGAACCCCCACAATCGACGGCGTCAAAGAAGCCGTCTGGGACAAAGCGCAGTCCATTAACATTTCCGACGTCGCAATCGAAGCCGACGAAGCCAACTACTCAAGCGCAGTAGTCTGGTCGCTTTGGGATGGAAAGTTCGTTTATTTCTTTGCTGAAGTTACCGACCCGATTATTGACGCAGAGCTCAAAGATGACGCCTGGAACCAGGACGCTATCGGCTTTATGATCGACTATGCATATGTCCGCGATCAGCCCGAAGTCAGCTACCGCGATCTTCCCGCAGAAGAAAGCTATGCCGGATATGTTAATGTACCTCCGGTAGAAGGCGATAAGAACTATCCGGAAGGCCCGACCATTTTCGGTATTCCGGAATATGCCAACGGCGTTAAGTCTTACTGCGTTCTTACCGATAAGGGCTGGAACGTTGAGATTGCCATCCCGCTTCTTTACAAAGAATACAAGCCGGGCGACATGATCGGCTACGAAGTCTGCCTCAACAACGGCGACGGTGACGGATCCCGCACCAGCCAGTTCGTCTGGAAGCAGAAAGACGATGCTCTGGGCAACGAGTCCTGGAGATATGCTTACAACTTCGGAACCCTTATCTTCAATCCTCTGATTGAAGAAACCGTTGCCGAACCGGCAGCCGAAGAAGCTGCTCCCGCAGCAGATGCCGAAGCTCCAGCAGCCGAAGTTGCTGCCGCTCCCGCTGCAGCTGCTCCCGCACCGCAGACCGGCGACATTGCCATTCTCGCTCTCGTGGGTCTTATCGGATCGGCTGCCGTAATCATTAAAAAGCGCAGATAATTACTGCAGCAAAATCTCTATGTAAAACAATTTCCGGGAAAACCAAATGGTTTCCCCGGTTTTTTATTGTTTTTCCGATAAATTCGTCTTTTCATGCAATCGAAGAAACTCGGAAGGGGAAACATTGTGAAATTCAGAGAAAAGACGAGAAAAATAACCGACATCTTCGTAACCCAGCATAAGCGCCGTCTGTTTTACATTGTATCCTCTTTTAAGCAGGTCTTTTGCCACGCCGATCTTATGTTGATTTACATATGTGTTGAAACCGACGCCAAATTCTTTTTTTACCAGACGATATAAGGTTGCCCTGCTGATATTCAGGCTTCGGCAGACTTTTTCGGCGCTGATTCGTTCGTATAAATGCTGACTCAGATATTGCTCAAGCAATTCTTGGTGTCCTACCTTAACATCGCGGATCCAGCCGAGTCGGACAAAACTTTCCCCCAGCTGCTCGAGCATAGAACATACCGCAAGAAATCTCTTCTCACTTATCGCGCATAAACGGTTATTATAGTGGTTGTAATATTCAGCATATCTGTCTTTGGTGAAAAATTCTCTGTCAATTTTGGCAAGTTCCTCATAAAGAGTTCTGAAATGATCTTCGGACTTTGGCTCCGTGGATACCTGCCCCAGGAATATGCAAGCACATAATGCGTGATTAATTTTTATCGGGATGATCGCCTCTCTGAATCCCCTGTGACAGCGGTAAATGCGCTTTTTTCCCGTATTGACACAGTGATCGGTCGTATTCTTATCGCATTCGAGGCACGTGGAATCGATAACTTTGCTCTTCTGTATCATAGCACAGAAAGTCTGACCTTCGTCTGAGTCAGGAGGAGGCCAGGCAACGCTGTTGTAGAAATTTATCGCCGGACTGTATCTTGAAAAGCGCTGCGGAGGTTCAAATACCGACAGCGGCATCCCGTCGTTCTGTATGCTAATATCGCGGAGCAGCGGAATTAATTCCGTCGAAAACATCAGCTGCATATTCTACACCTCATCGGGTTGAGTGTTATGTGTCTTAATCATATAGCTTTTAGGCGTAATTTTCAAAAAACACCCCTCGGCTGAAAGACCTTGTCATTTTCCGAGGGGTGTATTCGTTCAATTATGGTAATGCTCGATAGTGTCAAGCACCAGGGCGGCGGTAGGGCAGACATCATAAAGATCGACCACATAAGGGCGAATAAAGCCCTTTTCGGTGCATTCGACAATGACGTTCGTCATGCTGTCGTAATAACCGTCGACATTGAAAAGGACAATGGGTTTGTCGGTTCTTC
>JAAZGC010000173.1 GCA_012511425.1 Clostridiales bacterium
GCGGTGCTGATATCTTCAAGTATTCCCATTATTGCTTCTCCTTTGATTTTAGTTTTCTTCGCTGAATATTGTAGCACATCTCATCTTGAAATTCTATGAAAATATTGTTATTTTTGGTAAATAAACGATTTATTTCGGATTAAAAATCGGTTCTGCCGGAAGTTGTCCCGGCAGAACCGCTGTCGTTTTTGAGGGGGGAGGCTTTTAAACTGTGCCGAAAGATATCCGGCGGAATTATTGCTGTCTATCAGGCGTCGGATGTATCGCTTGCCGCATCGGCATCCGGACGGTTGGGGGCTTCGTAGCTTTCGGCTGCCGCCCAGTCGACTGTAATGACCTTGACATCCGGGTTGCCGCCGACCGTCTGCTGGCTCTGCGTGATAACGCCGTTTTCTATAAGCCGCCGGAGCGCGTCGGCTACCGCTGATTTCGGCATACGGTTCACCCTTGCGACGGCGTCGACGGTGCCGCGGAAAGTCGGCTGAGCAGGGCGCTGACGGGATTTGTTTACCTCGTCGAGATATCGCAGGTTCGCGAGGATCCTGGCGGCGATAATTTCGAAATCCGGCGTTTTGCGCTCTTCGCGTTTTTCTTTGGATGCTTTGTCGTTTTCGGCTGCTTCCCGGTTCTCCGAATCCTTGGTTTCGGCTTCGCCGGCGGCATCTTTTTTGGATTTGTTCGCCTTTTGTCTCGGATTTTTGTTTCCGTTATTCTGTCCGTTCGAATTGCTGTCCGCAGCCGGCTTTTCGGAATCGGCCGCCGCGTTTTCCGCGGACTTTGTTTCGTCCGGCGCGGCAGATCCGGTTTTGTCGGAAGATTTGTCCTTCTTCTGCCGCTTTCCGTTGTTTTCCGGTTTCTCCCGCAGTTCACCCTCCTGCTTTGCAGGCTGCTGTTTTACGGGAGGCTGAGCCCAGGATGCCGCCGCTCCCGATATGGATACGGCGTCAGCGGTTACAACGGCGCCGGCGGATGCAGGCTTTGCTTTCGGTTCGGGACTTCCCGCCGCAAGACTTTTAGCCGCTTCTTTATCCCTGGCCAGCTTTTCGATTATCCGATCTACCGTGTCGGTTTGGCTCGGTTTTGATCTCGAAGAACGGGCGGGTTCTTCCGGTTTCTCCTGCCATTCAGGCCCCTGTATTGCAGGCTCCTGCTTCGGAGACGGTTGTTTTGCCGGTTCCTGCTTCGGAGACGGTTGTTTTGCCGGTTCCTGCTTTGTCTGCCCGGAGTTTTGTTTTCTGCTGTCGGGCTTGTCAGACAGAGATTTGTCGGCTGCCGCTTTTTCTGCCGCAGCTGCTTCCGCCGCGGCTTTTTCGGCTTTTGCCGCCTCGGCCATGGCTTTGTCTCTCTTAGATTGTTCTGCTCTTGCCTGCTCGGCCTTTAACTGCCCGGCTTTCGCTTTCCCGGTATCCGACTGTTTCGTTTCGGCTTGCTCGGTTCCGGCTTTTTTTGCGCTGTTTTTCTCCGCCCGGGTTTGCTTTGCACCGGCTTTTTTTGAGTTTTCCTTTTCGACTTTGACAGGCTCCGATTTTACCTGTCTGGCCCCGGATTTTTCCGGTTTTGCCGGTTCCGGCTTAGCCTTGTCGGCGGCGGATTTTCTTCCGCTTTGCCGCTCGAGCTTGGCTTTCTCGGTTTTTTCTTTGTCTAATTTATATTTTTCCGCCTTTGCTTTGTCATCGGAAGATCCGCCACGCCGGTTTCGGCTCGGGTGCGGTTTATCTTTCGAACGCTCGCCTTTTCCGAAAAAGCCGCGGCGGACGGCGGGAGCAACGGCGGGAATTTCATAGACCTCGCTTGCGGTGTTGCGGAGCTGATTTGAAAGGGAGTTCCGCACCCCGTAAATAACCACCGGCTTGTTCAGACGGTTCATAATGAAGCTGACCGCCGATGAAAAGTGGCCGTCGCCGGTGAAAATGATGTAAACATCGATATCCGGCGAGCTTACCGTCTTCTGATAAATGTGGTCGAGCATTATGAAGTCGGTAAAATCCTTGGTGTAGGTGGGAGAGCTGTTCTGCGTTTCGATGATGATGTTCGTCACTTCGCGGATGCGGCTTATCTCCGCGCGGAGCGAAGGATTCGAAAAGTCCGCGAAGATTATTATTTCGCTCAGATCATACTTTTGCGACAGCTCGTCGCGCCAGCCCTTGATATCCGGCCGGATGCCGTATTGATTATCGAGCGCTATATACCAGTGCTCGTAATCTACGAAGGCGACGGCTCGGGGCTTCAGCCGTCCTTCTTCTTTAGCTTTTGCGGATTTTCTGAAAAAAAGATCCCAAAACATGTAATTTGATGATCACCTCTTTTGAAAAAGCGCCGCGAGACTGTCCCGACGGCGCGTCAGGTATTGCAGCAAGAAATCGGCTTGCCGCCGCCGTCATGACGACGGCGAAAATAAAAAATAAAATAATGCGGAGGAGCTGCGCCTCCCTTAAAGAGCAGGTAAAAAAACGACAATTACCTTCCCAATCAATTATACTACATCGGCGGTAAAATCTCAATAGCTATTTTATTAACAATTTCTTTGCGGGATAATTCGCAAAATAAAAAACGTCCCGCGGGACGGTGCATCCCCGTGAGGCGTTATGTCCGGCGCCGGGGGTGGATCTCCCCGGCGGAAAATCAAAAGTCGAATATCCTCGGCATATCCGGGTAGACGTCCCGGCGGTATGCGGCGAGCAGGGGCAGAGAGTTGAACTGCCGCTCGGCAAATCGGAGCAGGGCTTTTACATCGGAAAGCCGAAGTCCCTCGCCGCCCTCGCGGTAAATCGCGGCGATGCGGCCGGAAGCGCCGAGAAAATCATACACCCGCCGTGCTCGTCGTGTTCCCTCATTTTATAGCGCCAGCATCCGGCGCCGTGGTTCCCGCTTCCGTTGGGGGCGGTTATGGCGGCGCGGCTGTCAAGAGCGCCGGCAAGCAGCGCGGCCTTGCCGCTGTTTCCGCTGCCGGTGACTATAATCTTGTCGGTGTCGGCGCCTTCGATTTTATTAATTGCATCGATCACCCGCATATAACCCCACGCCCATGCACCCACCGCACTCATCGGGATATCATGGTAGGCGCGCAGAACGCCGGAATCGGAGGGGATTCCGGAAATGTCGGGAAAAATATCGGCACGGCTGAACAGCGCAAGGATAAATCCTCTGCGGACGATATGCGAGATTATTTCCTCCGACATGACTCCGGGAATGTCGTCTCCGCAAACGATCGTCGGGAAGAGAATACC
>JAAZGC010000174.1 GCA_012511425.1 Clostridiales bacterium
AACATCTTCGACTACCAGCGCAACAGCGACTTTTCGGCGCCGCAGGAGCTTTCGGGCAACAGCCGCGAGCTTCTGATCGACCAGGCGAAGGCGTTCAACTTCCAGATCGACGACATCGACGCGGCGCAGCAGTATCCGAAGCTGATGGAGCTTGCGATGGACGAGGCGGCGAGGGCGCTTGCGGCGGCTGCCGACGACTACGTTTTCGGCCTCTGGCGGGCAGTCGGGGCGGGCATGACCGTCACGGCGGACAGCGTCACCACATCATCCGTCACCGACATCCTGCTAAGCGCCCGCGAAAAGCTGTCGGCGCACAACGTAAGCTCCCGCGAGGAGGTCTTCCTCGAGCTTTCCCCCGCCGTCGCAACCCGCGTCCTCAAGGCGAAAATCCTGACCGGCACCGACAACGAAAGCGCCCTCGACGACGGCTCTATCGGGAGTTTCCTCGGAATGAAGGTCTTCGTCACGACCGGCGTCGCGTCGGACGAAGCGGGCGGCAAGCTCTATCACAAGTGCTTTGCCCGCACCCGCCGCGCGATTGCCTTCGCCTCCCAGCTTGCCTCGGTTGAAGCGTACCGCCCGGAAAAGCGGTTCGCCGACGCGGTAAAGGGGCTGCACCTCTACGGCGCGAAGCTGGTCTTCCCCGCCGAGATTGTGCTGCTCAATCTGAATCTCGCCGCCTCCGACGCTTAAATTGAGTTATCCACTTAAGCGGATTTGACCCGGAAATAAAGAAAGGACGTGATATATGAAGGTTACCGAACTGCTTGAAGCGGCGTTTGCCCTGCTCGACGAATACGACTTCGACCGCGAGCTTGACGCGACGCCGCCGGCGCTCTTCTTCTCCGGCGGGCGGGAGCGGCTGATGGCGCTGATTAACCTCGCCTCAGCCGAGCTCTGGGGGGTGAACAACCGCATCCGCATGGCGTTCGGCCTGCCGCGCGCCGAATATACCTCCGAGAGCCGCGTAACTGACAGCGGCGCCGACATCCCGCTCGAAGCGCTGCTCTGGCCGGCGCTGGCGTTCTACACCGCCGCCTCCGCCGTCATGTCGGAAGCGCCGAAGCTCTCCGCCCGCCTGCGGGATATGGGGAACATCGCCTCAAGAGAAGCGCAGGAAGGCCTGCCGCCGGGCGGAAGGGCGGAGCCGTCGCACCGGTGGTTTTAGGGGGGACAGAAAGCGGGAAGCTGCTTCAAAACAGCTTCCCGCTTTAATTTTGTCTATATTCGGCATGATTTTCCACACCTGCCTTTTCACCATGAAAAAAAGAGAAGCCGCCGAAAGCAGCTTCCCTTTATATCGACTTATCGGGAAGGGGGTTATTTCCCGCGTATCACCCTGATGACAAACAGCAGCACGACCGAACCCAGAACGGCTACCAGGAACGAATACAGATTGAACCCGGTAACGCCGGATTCGTTGATCAGGCTCATGATAAAGCCGCCGATCATCGCGCCGACGATGCCGACGACGATGTTGGCGACCATGCCCATCGTCCGGTCGGTTTTCATGATAAGGCTGGCAATCCATCCGGCGAGTCCGCCGAAGATGATCCAAGATAATATTCCCATAGTAATTCCTTTATTTCTTAAATTTCTCGTTTTTCCGGATTAATTACCCTTGAGCTTATCGATGGCGTCTTCTGCCTTTTCCTTAAGCTCGGCGGCTTTCTCTTCGGCTTTTTCTTTCAGTTCGGCTGCCTTTTTGTCGGCTTTTTCCTTAAGTTCTGCGGTTTTTTCCTGAGCTTTTCCTTTGAGCTTGTCGGCTTTTCCTTCGAGTTCGAGTTCGGCATTGCCGGTAAGCTCGGCGGCGATTTCCTTGGCGGAACCTTTGAGCTGATTCAGTTTGCCTTCGAGCTTCGATTCTTTTGTGTCTTTTTTGTCTTTTTCGGTCATAAAAACTCCTTTTCTGACCCTGGATTTATGCGGATGAGTTAATTATAACAAATAACTGCGCCGAAATCATCATCGTTTTGCAACGTTTTTTACAACATCCTTGTAACTGCGCATGAATTTTTAAACAAAGCGTTATTCATAATTTTTATTTTTATTTCCTATATTTTAATATATTGTTAAATTAGGCGGTTGAAGATAATTTAATCTGCGTTTTTCGGCTAATTCGCTTATTTTGAATTAATTATCTGTCTATTTTATTAAAACAGGGATAAAAAACAAGGGGCATTTGATTAACAATTCGTTATGCGATTTTTAACTTGCTTACGGTAATATCCGAGAAAATCAATAAAGCGCAGATATAAATATTATAAAAACCTCGCCGCATCAAGACTTCCCGTCTCAATACGGCGATATCGCATATATTCGTTATCCGGCACTCACTTCTCCGGGCTGTCTCCCTCATCCTTGTCGCACGCCTGTCTTAGATATGCGAGAATTTCCTCCTGATTCCGCACGATTTTTTCGACATTCGTGTGAATATCCTCGATCAGAAGCTCGCTTTTGACATTTATGAAGAAATCCGACGTCGCTTTTTCCTCGTTTCGCTTTTCTTCGCGGTTCTGGCTCATCATGATAAGCGGCGCCTGAATTGCGGCGATCATCGAAAGCAGCAGATTCAAAAGGAT
>JAAZGC010000175.1 GCA_012511425.1 Clostridiales bacterium
GAATAGGTACAGTATTCGATGAGATTGTTTGTATATGTGACATTTACCATCGGAACCGGACTGCCGTTATCCCCCTTGAACTGATGAGTCAGACCCGCGTCATAAATCTGATAGACATAGCAGTGGTCAACCGTGAAGTCCTCGCAGGCCACATAGATTTCGACCGCGTTTCCGAAACGGGTGGTTGCGTTTATCCCCTGAATTGAGCCGCCGATCCAGCCGAATTCGCAGAAGCGCACCGTGAGCCCTTTGACGTTTGCCGTGCCGATGCCGTGTGAGCCGCCGTATTTTACGGCGATGTTGTCAAAGGTGCAGTCGTCGCCGCAGATGATAACATTGTTCCTGAGTGCGAAATCTATGCGGTCAAAGCGCTCTGCGGGATTGCCTTCTATTGACACGAGGTATATACGCCGGTCGTCAAGGGAATGATACATCTCAAGGTCGTTCTTCATCTCCTCAAAGGAGCCTTCAAAACCGAGTGAGCCGACTATCAGTTTTACCGACCATGCATCGCCGTCGTTGAAGACAATGAGTCCGCAGTCACGGTCGAACACCTCGTCGTAAACCCAGAGATTTTCGTATTCGGTAGGTTTCCATTTGTCGGGCTGCGAATAGTTTTCGGGAGAGCCGTTGATTATAGGTTTTGCGCCTTCACCGTATGCGGAATATGTTACGCCGGTCTGCCCCCAGAGATTGCCGCGGAAAACACCGCCTCGCTCAAAGTAAACCACATCTCCGGGCTTTAAAACCGCGCTGTTGACTTGGTCAAGGGTCAGCCAGGCTGTTTCGGGGGTCAGACCGTTGCCGGATATCGAGCCGCTGTTCGAGACATAATAGGCACTGCCTCCTTCAGCCGGTTTGACGGTTGTAACCGCTCCGAGAATTTCTGCCTTCAATGCTTCCGCCTTCGCGTCTATTTCGGCGAGGAACGCCGCGTCTGCGATCTTTATTCTGTCGTTCATGATTTCTGCCTCCTCGTTTGTTGTGGCGATGTTTATTTCATAACTCTCCGGCAACGGCGAATCTTCGGAGTCCGCCTGCAAATCCGCCGGCGCTGTATCTTCGGTGACAGCTGTAACTTCATCCGTCATTCAATCGTCTGTTGTCCCGGCTTATTATTCCCGCAGCAGCACGCAAAAGCTGACAAAATAATAAGTAAAGCAAGAGCCGCCGATAAAAGGCGTATGATTTTCATAATGCCACCTTTAAGATTATAGTTCATAGATTGTGAAATGAAAACACGCTCAGGTTTTAATGCCGGAGCGCAATTTTTTTAAGGCTGAATCTCTTCGTATTGAGTGATTATCTTATCCATCTTTTTCAGGATCGCGCTTTCATTCGAAGCAAGCGTCGAAGCCGCCTTTTCACAGGCAGACGCCGAAGCGAATATGTTCCGCATGATGCCTATCGGAGAGTCGAGGCTGTTTCCGTAAATATATCCGAGGTCGGGATATATCCCCTCTATTATCACGTCGAGCATACGCGCCGTCTCGGCGTCTCGGCTGTATTTTCCTTTAAGCGCGGTATCAAGATATGCGGGCGTCGTGGTGCGATAAGTCTCCGCCGCCAGAGCTTCAAGCACGGCGGCCGTATCTTCCGGATTCTTGCAGGTTATCGGAATCGAAAATGCCGTGCTGCCGTCATGTGTGTAAACGGTGTAGCTTTCCTGAAGCTCATCAAGTTTCGGCATCGGGATGATTCCGATATCGTTTTCCATATCCCTGAGATAATTTACCCCGGAAAGCATCCAGGTGGTGAATATCGTCTCGCCGTTCACCATCGTCTTCATTATGTCTTCGTTGTTATACGGAAGTCGGCAGGTATTGTTGTTCAAAAACAGCAGCTCATACATTTTTTCGCAGAAACTGATCGCTCTTTCGGATACCCCGTTGTATACATAGCTTCCGTCATCAAGCTTATCGACAAGCTTGATATTGCATCCGCCGGTGAAAGAATCGGCGCCGAGGGTTTGAGTATTGGTAAAAAAATGCCCGTAACGGTCGCCTTCGTCGGCTTCGCCGTTACCGTTGAGGTCGGAATAAACCGTGGAGCAATAGTATATCAGCTTATCAAGCGTCCATCCTCCCTCGTCGACCGTAGTGTAAACAGACTGCTCGTCGGGATGCAGCAGCTCAAACGCCGTCCGGTCAAAGAACATGACGAAAGTTCCGGAAAGCACCGTCTGCGCAAGCTCGCCTATCGATGAATAAACCCGGCCGTTGTATTCGATAACATCGTGAAACGCGCGGTTCCACCAGGGCATATCAAAATCAAGATATGTAAGAGAATTCAGGTCAAGATAAAAACCGCGCAGCACGAGCGACATATTGTCATACATCATGTTCGCGACTATATCGTAATCATCCGATCCCGATGTAACCGATTTCGTTACCACGTTACCGAATCCGCCGTGGCAGTTGACATTCTGCGGGATATATTCAATATTACAGTTCAACCGCTCCTCAACCTTAAGATTCCGCTCGTAAACCGCGTCGTTTACAACCTCGCCGTTCATGGAATCAGCGAAGAATTCGGATGCGGTATCGACATCTCCGTTTCGGGCGGTGAATCGGATCAAAGCGCCGTTGAGATCGATATCCGACGGAAGCGAATCCTTGAAGCTTGCCCGCAGATCTGCCGGCTTCGTCTTTTCGGCAGCGGTTGTCACTTCATCCGTCGCTTCAGCCGTCTGCACGGGTTCATCCTTCCCGCCGCAGCCCGCAAAAGCGGAAATTATAATCAGCATAGCAAGAATTGCCGACAAAATGCGTGTGTTTTTCATAGCATATACCTTAAAGCGTAAAGCTTTTATAATATTACGTAAATTGATTTATTTCATGGAAGCAAGTATCATATCGGCAGCTTCGGCATAATCAATCGTCAGCCGGTGCGGCACCCGCTCGCTTTCGAGCTTTCCGGCTCTGATGCAGTCGAGCACCTCTTTTATTTCGTATGTGAAGCCGTTTTTGGTTTCGGTATCAACGAAATGGTCAGGCTCCGGGGAATCGAAGCGAACAAGAAAAGCTTCGTTTGAATAATGCGGTCTCGGCAGCAGGATCTTACCCTCAGTTCCGTAAACTATCAGCTTTTCGTCGGGAGATGTCATCAGCGTGCCTTTTAAAACCGCAGGGACTCCGCCTTCAAACCTCAAAAGAATAAGCTCTGTCCCGTCGACCCCGGACGGAGTAGCCTTCGCTTCGACATGCAGCCTTTCGACTTTGCGGTCAAGGACATAAGTCATAATCTGGTAGGCGTAAACGGTGATATCAAAAGCCGCTCCTCCGCCGAGTTCGGGAGAAAGATAACGATTAGGCAGATCCTTCGGCGCGCGGAAGCCGACCGCGGCTTCTCCGAAAACCGGTTCACCTATTCTGCCGTCCAAAAGCCATTCACGGGCTTTATTTACCGCAGGAAGGAATCGGCTCCACATTGCCTCCATTGCAAAGATACCCTGTTTTTGCGCATATCCGAGACAGTCCCGCGCCTCGGCTCCGCTCATAAACATCGCCTTTTCGCAGAGGATGGGAACGCCGTGGCCGATGCAGAGGCGGCAAAGAGCGTAGTGAGAATCGTTTGTTGTCGCTATGTATACACAGTCCGGCTTTTCCTTCAAGAGCATCTTCTCATAACTGTCATAAAAGCCGGGGAGTCCGTGTTGTCCGGCGAATTTCTCCGCCCTCTCCATTGATTTGCTCGCAACGGCGCCGACGAAGCAGTTTTCTCCCGATTCGTCAAGCAGCCTGACTGCATCGCAGAACTTGTGAGCGATCTTTCCCGCTCCCATTACGGCGAATTTGAATTTACTCATGATTCATACCTCATTCGGAATAACTGCGGAATACCTCAAGAACGTCGCTGTAGTGCTTTAAGATCATAGTTTCGTTTTTGGCGTAAAATGATTCAAACTCGGTTTGCTTTGCGGCGATAAGATTCTGTATCCAGAATGAGCCGCCCTTCCAGCCGTCGTAAACATATCCGAAATCAAAGAAGCGGTTGGCGATGAGCATATCCAGCACCTGAACCGATTCGTTGTCGCGGGCATACTTCACCTTTAAAGCGGTTTCGATATAGACGGGTATCAAAGAGCGATACGACTCGGAATTCAAAGCTTCGATTATTATCCCGGTTCTCTCCGGATCCTGCGTAGTCATCGGTACTCCAAGAATCGGGTGATTGCCGTTAACCAGCGAGCGATATTCGGCCTGTGCTTCATCCCACTTAGGATAGGGAATTATCCCGTAATCATCATCGATCTCGCGGAAAAATTCAATCGAATAATCGATATATCCGTTGCCGAAAAGCGTTCTTCCGAGCCGGAACAGGTCGCGTCCGCCCTTTTCCGAATGTACCGTGTCGGTATTTTTCTGAGTATAATATGTACCTGGATTTTCCCACATCAGCTTGTTAAGCTTTTCGACTATTGAATTGATTTTATCTGTGTGGAGCACTACCTGAATCTCGCCGCTTGAATCCTTGCGGCAGACCGGATTGTCAAACGCCCAGAGATAGGCGGTCATATCCGAAGCCCAGCCGGTGGCAAAGCCGTAATAATCTTCTTCATCCTTCTGCTGATTTGAGTTTAGGTCGGTATATATGTCTTTAGTCAGGTCCGACAGCTTGTCTATTGTCCATTTCCCGTCCTGAACAAGCTGATACATATTCGGCATACCGTAGCTCTCCGCCTGAACCTTGTTAAAGAAGACGCAGTAGGTGCGCCCGATTGCGGAAAGTGCGTAATCGCCTATGGCAAGCAGAGCAACTCCGTTGTAAGTAAGGTCTTCAATGTTGCTTCGGCTCCACCACGGCTGCGCGAAATTGATATAGGGCAGATCATAATAGTTCATGAATATGCCCTTCTGCGCAATCAGACCGGTATAGACCACGTGTGTGCAGGACATATCAAAGGCGTCTTCCCCGGCGAGAATCGTCTTTTGTATCCAATCGCCGTTTGATTGATAATCCTCGCAATGGACTTTGGAAAACTCAACGTTGTATTTTTCGCTTACGGCGAGGTTGCGCTCGTAAACAGCATCGTTTATAACATCGCCGGTCAGATTGTCGGTATAATAAAAGTGTTCCTGATCCTTCTCGAAGACTATCCGGAAATTATATCCGCCGAAATCCTTCTGCGGAAGTCCGTCATCGTTCTGCTTTCTTGCATCCGTATCGGAAGTCGTTTCGGCCTCCGTTTCGGCGCCTTCGGTATCAGCCGGAATATCGGTTGAATTATACGAATCATTTGCACCCGCATCACTGCCGCATGAAGCCGAAGCGAAAGCGGAAAACACGAGCAGAAATGCGGCTATAAGTGAAGCGATGCACCGTTTAATTTCAGAACAAGACATGTTATCACACTCCTACAAGCATAATTATTCAAGTTAATGATATTTTACAGCAAATTCCCGGTTTTGTCAAGCCTGCCGGAGAAATCAGTCCTATAAACTAAAGAGAAAAAATGAGCTATTTACAAAAGTATCGTTTTATGGTAAAATATCAGTATGCTAAAAAACAAGGAGTGTTTTTATGAAAATAAAAATTATCTGCGCGCTGATGTGTCTGCTGATTCTTTCAGCCGCGGTATCCTGCGGCTCGAAAGACACAACCGATCCCGCCGTTACCGGAGGTTCATCCGAAACGACCGCCGAAACCACACCGGAGGAGACATTACCTTCTCGCGTCGACTCGCTGCCTGATATCTCGCTCAACGGAGAAAGCTATGTCATGCTGCTCCGGGAGGAGAGGGCGTTCGAATTTTACGCCGAGGACACGGGAGATATAATCGACACCGCGGTATACAACCGCGACCGTTCGATCGAGGAGCGCTTCGAATGTGAAATAAATTATGTCCTTAAACCGGGGCTCTGGGGCAGCGCAGCTGAATTTAAGAGCGTTATCCGCGGAGCTGTCATGTCGGGCGACGGCGCTTTCGATATCGTCACCGGTCAGAGCAATATAGTCCAGCCGCTGAACGTCGAAAAGTTATTCGTCAATCTGCTCGATATGGAATATATCGACCTCACAAAATCATATTGGCTCGAATCGTATACTGAAGGCATTAATCTCAACGGCGAGGTGAATACCGTCGCCGGAGAATTTGCTCATTCCTGCTTTTCAAATGCCAACGTTATCTATTTCAATAAAGCGATAATGGATGATAACGGCATGACCTATCCATATGAGGACGCGCTGAACGGCGCCTGGACACTCGATAAGTTCATCACTCTTGCCGAATCCGCAACAAAGGACCTGAACGGCGACGGAGTCTTGGACGGCACCGACATTCACGGCTACTGCTCATACGGAAACTATCTCCAACCCTTCTTTTCTTCCTGCGGACTTGAGTATACCGAAATCGGCGATGACGGAAGACGGGTTCTCCGCACCCCCGACGATCGGATGATCGATGTTGCCGAACGCCTTAACGCCTTCTGCCGCAGCGAACATTATATAAACTCTGACAAGACTTACGGCGGACAGGATTCTAATCTGATGGAGCAGTTCATGAACGGTAAATTCCTTTTCATGGGCATGATGCTCGAGGGCACCGAAACACTGCGTGAAATGGAGGTGGATTACGGTCTGCTTCCGTATCCGAAATACAACGAGGAACAGGAGCGTTATTACGATACTATCCTCCGGCGCTATACCGTCGCCGCCGTGCCGACGACCGCAAAGAATCCCGATAATTCCGCTTTGATTTTAGAAGCGCTTGCAAGCGAGGGTTACTCCAATATCCTCCCAAAGTATTACGAGATCGCGCTCAAAGACAAATATATAAGAGATGAAGCTTCATCAAAGGTTCTCGACCTTATCCGCAGCTCTCTTTGGCTCGAATTTGTCGATCTGTATTATAACGATCTGGCTTTCAGCGATTACTTCGCCGGTTATGTGGAGTCATCATCGGGCGACACTTTCGCCAGCTCCTACGAAAAAAATCGCAAGACCTGGGAATCAAAGATAGAAAATCTTTACAAGTCTTTTGAAGGTTAAGCTTATATTCAGACTATCGGCGGCTTTTTTGCCGCCTTTTTTGATTTAATTCGAGAAATTCTCATCAGTTGTATTATGTCCTTCCACAATCTGTTCCAAACGATTCTAAAAATAATTCCAAACAATTCCAATATTCTATTGACAAACAAAAACCCATGTGTTATAATAAGTCTGTGAGTTCTAAAAAGTTAAAATCAACTGCAATAAGGCGGAGCAGCCACGGGGGAAATGAATATGAAATTCGCAGATAAAGTTAAATCGGCGAGAGCCGAACTCGGACTTACGCAAACCGAACTCGGGGATAAAGTCGGCGTATCTCTCAGAACCATCCTCTCTTACGAAAAAGGAGAAAAAAAGCCGAGATCATCAAACCTGCTTCGGCTCGCTTCGGCGCTCAACGTCTCGACCAGATTTCTGACCGACGACAGCTGCGAAGATCCTATGGCAGATATTTCCAAAGACGGCTATATCAGCCAGGCAAGAGAGAAACATTCCGGAATCAGCGCATCGGACGCCGAAGAGCTGCTGAATAACAACCGCGCGCTTTTTGCCGGCGGAGAACTCGATCAGGAGGCGAAAGACGCCTTTTTCGAAGCGGTTATGCGAGCTTATATCGCCTGTAAAGACGAATCGGAAAAAAGATACGGCAAAAAGAAGCAATGAGATATGACATGTCAAAATATAATAACCGCCGTTAAGGAACTGCGCGATAAATATAAGACCGGCGATCCCGCGGAGCTTTGCCGCAGGATGAATATCCTTCTTTTGAAACAGCCGATGGGAACCGGCGATTCTTCGGTAAAAGGCTTTTTTGTCGAAAAATACCGAGTCAGGGCGATAACGCTGAATTCGGAGCTTTCGCCCGACTCCGCGCGGATAATAACGGCGCATGAACTGGGGCATGCGGTGCTGCACGGCGGCAGCGGCCTCGATTTGTACAGCGACGCGGATATATTCAGGCAGTCTTCACGGTTGGAGCGAGAGGCTAATCTGTTCGCAGCGGAGCTGCTGCTTTCCGACAGCGAGGTGCTGAGCACTCTTAACCGTGACAATTCATTCTTTACCGCTGCGGCGGAACTGTTCGTTCCCGTTGAGCTGCTTGATTATAAGTTCCATATAATGCGAACCAAGGGCTATCATCTTGCCGCGCCGCCGATAACCGCCAGAAACAAATTTCTCAGGGAAATGGAGGTAAAAGGGGATGACGGAGAGGAAGGCTGCTGATTACAGCATAATCGAAGAGAATAAAATCAAGGTTTATGTCGATGTCAAAGCCAGATTCACCCGGGAAGGGACGATGCTGCCGTTTGAGATCACCTGGGAGAACGGCGTAAGATACCGCATCGACCGCGTAAAAGACATAAAGCGGGCGGCGTCGCTGAAAGCAGGCGGCACCGGCGACAGATACACAATAGTTGTAAGGGGGCAGCAGAGCTTCATCTGGTTTGAGCGCAGCGCGGCGCTGTCCGGAACCAACATCGGCCGCTGGTTTGTCGAGCGCAGGGTTCCCGCCCGGTCCTCCGTCAATTAATTATTTTCGGATTTTAATTTGTCGCTTCAAAAGCGACCTTTAAAAGCTCTTTCGGTGATATAATATATACGCAAGCAAAAATATTATAACATCCGGAGGGCAACAAAATGAAAAAAGGACTTTGCGAAGCTGTATTCATCCTCGACCGCAGCGGCTCGATGGGAGGGCTTGAGAGCGATACCGTCGGCGGCTTCAACGCCATGCTCAAAAAGCAGAAAAACACAGAGGGGACTGCGCTCGTTACAACGGTGCTTTTTAATCAGAAAAGCCGCATTCTCCACGACAGACTCGACATAAGCGAAGTAAAGCCGCTAACAGAAGACGATTACGAAGTCAGCGGCACTACCGCATTGTTCGACGCGATAGGCGGGACTATAACCCATATATTAGGAGTACATAAGTACATCCGCGAGGAAGATCGTCCTGAGAATACCATATTTGTCATAACCACCGACGGTATGGAGAACGCAAGCCGTGAATATTCAGCCGAACAGGTGCGCCGGCTTATAACCAAGCAAAAAACCGAAGCCGGCTGGGAATTCATATTTTTAGGCGCAAACATCGACGCCGTCGAAACCGCCTCCCGCTTCGGCATAGACAAAGACCATACGGCAGACTTCCACGCAGACGAGATCGGTATCGGAACGCAGTTCGAAGCGGTCGATGCGGCGGTTCGGTCGGTTCGTTCCTCGGGAAAAGTCAAAGGCTGTTGGAAGAAAACCGTCGACACCGATTACAGGAGCCGCAAAGGTTAAGCATGACAACGACAGTTGGAAAGCAAAAATACAGCTTTCCGGCTGTTTTTGTCGTTATATGATCGCCGTGACCTCGGAATTAAATGTGTTTCCGCGATTTGCAATCTTACAATTACGCTATACCCCCTTTACAATCCTTTATAAAGATGTTATAATAAAGTGTAACATGACGGTTGTGATTATTTCAAATGACAGAGGGCAAATCATCATGAAAAATCAAAGTATCGTATTCACACAGCCGAATACGGCTCAACTGCTGGAAAGCGAACTTGACAACAGTCTTTCCGGCAATCAGGTGCTGATAAAAACTCTTTACTCGGCAATTTCTGCCGGCACCGAGCGGGATAATCTCCGCGGAGAACCTAATCTTGACGGGCTTCATATAGTCGAAACCACCTTTCCGCGCCGGCTCGGATACTCAAGCTCCGGCGAGGTGCTCGAAACCGGCCCGGAATGTAAAAGGGTAAAAAAAGGCGATAAAGTCATTGTCTGTTACGGCA
>JAAZGC010000176.1 GCA_012511425.1 Clostridiales bacterium
CTTTGTCCTCTTTAAAGCCGATACATCGCCGAAGCGGCTTAAGTCATCGGAAGCTTCGGTCAGCGTCTGACCCGGGCGGAGGTTTAAAAGCTTATTGCCGCCGGAGGAACGGGTTGTCAGCTGAGGGATGAGCCCGGAGCTTATGACGGCGCCGCGCCCAAGCGAATTTATCAGTATAATGTCGATCTCCGCCGGCTTATGGTCTTTATCAAGTTCAGCCATAACAGCCGTTAAAGGAGAAGCGGCGTTGTAAGCGTTCTGGAGCTTGCGGCGCTTCTGCTGCGTCTGATAAGCCAAAATCGGAACTCTGACGCCCTTGCCGTTTTCGTAGATGAATATCAGGTTATAGTTGTCCTTTTTATAATCGGCAACCGCCGCCATGAACAGCGCCCTCTCGTCTTCATCCATGCCCAATTTGGTCGGGATGTAGTCACCGAGCTCGGATGCCTTCTGGTTCTCAAAGTCGCTCACATGCGCCTTATAAGCCTGAGCGCGGTCGGTTATGAAGATAAGCTCCGTTGAGCCTGCAAGCTCGCGGCTGAAGATGATTTTATCGCCTTCTTTTAGCTTATGATCCGAGCTCATGCGCAGCGAAGCGGCGCTGATGCGCTTGAAATATCCCTCCGATGTGAAGAAGATATTAGAGAGGGTATCATCCGGCTCTTCGTCGCTCTCGTCGTATACTTCGACGTCTTCGGCATATAGAATCTGCGTCAGCCGAGGCTTGCCGTATTTCGCCTTGACTTCTCTAAGCTCTTTTATTATTTGCTTTTTCAGCTTCTTTTCGTCGCCGATGATATCGGAAAGCTCGGCGGTTTCCTTTTTCAGCGTCTCGATATTCTTCGTTTGGTTCATGATATACTCGCGGTTTATGTTTCGGAGTTTGATATCTGCGACGAATTCCGCCTGCGCTTCGTCTATCGAAAAGCCGCTCATCAGGTTGGGCACGACTTCGCGGTCGAGCTTTGTTTCCCGGATGATCTTGATGGCTTTATCGATATCCAGAAGTATCTTTCCGAGACCTATAAGCAGGTGAAGCCGCCCGTTCTTTTTGTCGAGCTGATGGCTGAGCTGACGCTTTACGCAGCCAACGCGGAAGCGTATCCATTCTTCAAGCAGTCCTCTGACTCCCAATACCTGCGGCACGCCGTCGATCAGAACGTTGAAGTTGCAGTCAAAGCTGTCTTCGAGGGTAGTCATCTTATACAGCTTGAGCATCAGCTTATCCGGGTCGACGCCGCGGCGGAGGTCGAGGGTCAGCTTGAAGCCTTCAACGTCGATTTCATCGCGGATATCGGTTATTTCCCTGAGTTTGTTGTCCTTGACAAGGTCGGAAATACGCTTCAATATCTGCTCTATCGATGTCGAATAGGGTATTTCGATTATGTCGATGCAGTTTGCCTTCGGGTCGTAAACATATTTGGCGCGGATACGGAAGCTGCCGCGGCCGGTTCTGTATATCTCACCCATTTCTTCCCGGTCGTAAAGCAGAATTCCGCCGCATGGGAAATCGGGGGCGCGCAGGATGTCAAGAAGCTGCTCGGTAGTCGTGTCCGGGTTCAAAAGCATCTGCATCGCGGCGTCACAGGTTTCCGACAGATTGAAAGAGCAGATATTCGATGCCATTCCTACCGCTATGCCGACGTTCGGAGTTACCAGAATATTGGGAAAGCTGGTCGGCAGATGGACCGGTTCCGTCGTCGTGTTGTCGTAGTTCGGGACCAGATCGACTGCGTTTTCATTGATGCCGCCGAAAATCTCCGAGCAGAAAGGATCCAGCCTGCACATGGTATATCTCGGCGCGGCGTAAGCCATATCCGAGCTGTAATGCTTGCCGAAGCTGCCTTTTGAATCGATAAAGGGATGGAGCAGCGATTCGTTTCCCCTTGTCAGCCTGACGAGGGTTTCATATATAGCAGCGCTGCCGTGGGGGTTCAGCTGCATTGTCTGCCCGACGACGTTGGCGCTTTTTGTCATCGCTCCGGTTAGCAGTCCCATTTTATACATGGTGTAAAGCAACTTGCGGTGCGACGGCTTGAAGCCGTCGATTTCGGGAATTGCGCGGGCGACTATTACGCTCATCGCGTAAGGCATGAAGTTCTTCTCTATCGTTTCGACGATAGGCTGTTTTTCAACTGCCGCCGCCGGCGCTTCCCGGTTCTTCGCCTTTGCGTCTGTGCTTTTTTTCTTTGCCATTTATCAACTGCTCCGATGTATCGTTCTGATTTATTAAAGTTTTATTATCTGAAAACCGGCGGCTTTCAGCAGGCGGTTCAGCACCGCAAGCCCGAGACCGCTGTCATCCGGCAGGCGTCCGTATATTACGTCGGCTTCTTTGAACGATCTCAGACACTCAAACAGCCGGTGCGCCTGAATACCGTCGTCGCCGCGGGGACCCAAAGATACAGCGCCGCTGAGGGAAATCAGCGGGATATCTTCGTCACAGCATAATATCCCGGCTTTTTTGCCCTCCGCTGCAAGCTCTGCCGCTTTTGCGGTTATCCATTCATATACGGCTTTGTCTTCTCCGTCAAGCAGATATACCGGCGCGTCGGGGGCGTAGTGACGGTACTTCATTCCCGGAGCCGAAGGTCTGCCTATGAATTCCTCTTTGACCGAACTGCCCAATTCGATGTCGGGGATAACTTCACTCAGCATTTCAAAGGTTATCCCGCCGGGGCGCAGCAGAACCGCTTTGTCGCCGTCGAGGGAAACAATGGTTGATTCAAGTCCGATTTCCGATTCTCCGCCGTCAATTATTACATCGACGCGGCCGTACATATCTTCGATAGCAGCTTTTAATGATGTGACGCTCGGTTTGCCGGACAGATTTGCGCTCGGGGCGGCAACCGGAACACCCGACAGGGCGCAAAGTTTTTGAGCGATGGGATTTGACGGGACTCTTACCGCAACCGTCGGCAGTCCCGCCGAAACGGTGTCTGGAATACTGCTTTTCTTCGGGATTACGCAGGTAAGAGGTCCGGGAAGAAAATGTTCTGCAAGCTTATAATAGCTTTCGGGCGGGTATGCGTATTTTTCGACTTCGGCAACCGAAGGCAGGGTGATTATCAGGGGGTTGTCGGACGGGCGGCCTTTTGCCTTATATATCTTCTCTGCGGCGTCGGAGCTCAGGGCGTTTGCGCCGATGCCGTAGACGGTTTCGGTCGGGAAGACAACCAATCCGCCGGATCTTATAACTTCGGCGGCGTATTTAAGCGACTCCTCGTCCGGCTCGTATATCATTTTGGTGTTCATATGTTCAGAATTCGCTGTTTTTCAGTTTCTCGGCGGTATCCGCGGCGGTCAGCGCATCTATCATTTCGTTCAGATCTCCGTTCAGGTAGGCTTCAAGCGAATAAACGGTTTTACCGATACGGTGATCGGTGATGCGGCTCTGCGGGTAGTTGTAGGTGCGGATGCGCTCGGAGCGGTCTCCGGTGCCGACCTGAGAGCGACGCTCGTTTGATCGCTTTTCGTGCGCTTCGGTGCGCTTTATGTCGAGCAGGCGGGTTTTCAGCAGCTTCATGGCTTTATCGCGGTTTTTGAACTGACTGCGCTCCTCCTGGCATTCGACGACCATTCCCGTCGGAAGATAGGTAAGCCTTACCGCTGATTCGGTTTTGTTTACATGCTGTCCTCCGGCGCCGCTGCTTTTAGCGGTCTCCATTTTTATGTCTTCGGGGCGGACTTCGATTTCCACATCTTCTGCCTGCGGCAGCACCGCAACCGTTGCGGTTGAAGTCTGTATCCTTCCCTGCGCTTCGGTTTGCGGCACTCTTTGCACCCTGTGAACTCCCGATTCGAACTTAAGTCTCGAATAGGCGCCTTCGCCTTCGACCGTGAAGATTATCTCTTTATAGCCGCCCAGCTCGGTTTCGTTTGCGTCGGTGATTTCCAGTTTATAGCCCATTGACATCGCATACATGCTGTACATACGAAAAAGCACGGCGGCGAACAGCGCCGCTTCCTCTCCGCCAGCTCCCGCACGGATTTCGAAAACCACCGAACGGTCGTCGTCTTCATCCTTCGGCAGCAGGAGAGTCTTCAGCTCTTCTTCGCATTCATCGGCTTTCGGCCTGGTTTCTTCAAGCTCCATCTGCGCGAGAAGACGGATTTCTTCGTCTGTCCCGTCCGATTCGAGCAATTCTTCGGCTTCTTTGAGCTGCGACAGATAATTTTTATATTCCCGGTATTTTTCTATTACCGGTTCAAGCGTCTTCCTGTCCTTGTTCAGACGCTTGTAGTTTTCAATGTCCGATGCCGCCGAAGGTTCGGAAAGAGTTTCAAGGATTCCTTTGTATTTTAATTCAGCCTCGTCGAGCTTATCAAAGAGTGACACTGATTTTTCTCCGTTATTTCAGATTATTGTCATATATTATACCACTTTCATCGGAATTATTCTACCTTTATATGTAAAAAAGTGAATAGGCAGACTTTCCGCCGGTTTTCAGGCGATTTTGACCATTAAGGCAAAATAATTATGCACAAAATTATATTATTATATTTGGTTATTCAAACAGAAAATGCCGTTTGTCTGCTTTTTGAACAACTTTAATCCAATTATTGTTGACAATTACAAATATATATTTTATAATAATATATACTGTTTGATTGGAGGATCAGCCTCAATGCGAAACTATGATTTGATTCCGCTCCCCGAAGTGCTCAGCATCGCAAGATGCAACAGAACCGCTTTTTTAAGAACCGGCGGTTCCGACTCGGAATGGAGCGCCGTACTTGTCTGTACCGGCAAAATAAGCGTCATAATAGACGGTCAGACCGGCACGGCCGAAAGCGGCGGGGTTATATTTTTCCCGCCCGGCAAGCAGTATGAAAGAAACATTATCGAACCGGCGGAATTTCTCTTTATCCGCCTGAAATGGAACAAAAGCGACGCCGAGATGCAGGAAGCGTCTTTTTATCCCTGCGGCGTCATCGAAACCGAAAGCGCCGAACGGACAAAGGCCGATATTGCGCAGCTGAAAATAATGTCCGGCGAAACGCCTTCGCTGCCGATGCAGCATCTTTTCCGCGACATTATCCTCATGACGTTTTTATGCGATCAGACTTTGATTGACGACGAAGCTGTCAAGGACGCCGTGGAGAAAATAGAACGTGATTTCAGCTCCCCGATAAAAATCGCCGCTCTTGCGAAAGCTTCGGGAATGTCTCATGTCAATTTCAGCCATCGCTTCAGCGCCGCAACCGGCATGAACCCGATAGAATATCTGCGGATGACGCGGCTTTCGAACGCAAAAGAGCTTCTGGTGAACACCGATCTTTCGATAGCCGAGGTTTCGGCACGCTGCGGATTTGACAATCAGTTCTATTTTTCCAAATGCTTCAGAGAGCAATTCGACCTCTCGCCGCTGAAATTCCGTCAGCTTCACAGAATCTGAAATCCCGCTCCGATATTATCTTCTCGAAAATACCCGAAATTAACAATAAGCTGCGGCAAACCGGAATTTGCCGCAGCTCTTTTTTTCTCTGCTGTTATCAGCCTACGGGTACAACGTCTCCGATCGGAACCGTTGCTGACGGGTCAATCGTAAGACCGTATATTTCCGCGAGAAAATTGTCAATGGTTTCCACCTCACGCTCTGATGCAAACGGGTCGAAGACATATGTGGGATTATCGTCGGTGACAAGTCCTTCATATGTCAATCGGGCTTCGGCGAGTTTTTCTGCGTCAAGAGCCGGGTCTTTAAAGTCAACCAGATTGAAAAATGCTTTGAATTTCTTAAGGTTCTCATCCGATGTAAAAGCATCGCAGATCAGCTCGAAATCGGCCTTTTCATAGGCACGGCAGACAAATTGCGATCCCGGAACAATCAGCCCCCGGTCGCCGTAATATGCGGCGATGCGCTCAGATTTCAGCTCCTCAAAAACGGGAGCCTTGTCCTTTTCACCGCAGGACGCGGCTGCCGCGACCAAGAGAATAAATACGACAAGCAATGAAAGTAACTTAACGTCGCGTTTCATGGTAATTCCTCCTTAGATATGGTTATATGGCGGACTTTCGTAACGATTTAAGGGAAAAAATTTTTGCCGTATTCTCAGCCGGCGGGCGCGGGTTCGGCTGTTTCAAGCTGCAAACCGAATGCTTCTGCCAAAACAGTGTCGAGCAACACGATCTCCTTATCGGTTACTTTCAGGTCGCAGATATAGACGGGGTCTTCATATTCGGTTTTGCCTTCGTTTCCCGCCCGGATTTCGTCGAGCCTTGCGGGGTCAAGCGTCAGGTCTTTAAATTCGATCCGGTCGAAGAATGCGTCGAGCTTCAGCCGATATTCCTCGGTGGCAATCGCTTCGCGGATCAGTTCGAAATCGGTCTTCTCATATGCACGGCAGATATATTGCGATCCCGGTACGATAAGCCCGCCATCGCCGTAA
>JAAZGC010000177.1 GCA_012511425.1 Clostridiales bacterium
CAACCGCTTCGTTGTCGGCGGAATTGATTATCGCAAGCACGCGGCAGCCGGATGTTTTGCATTCTTCATAGCCGCGGAATTCGGTCTTCGGCAGATCGGCTAAATAATCAAAGGATTCGCCTACCCAACCGAAATCTCCGAGGGATGCGCGGGCGGCGCGGGCGCGCTCTTTCTGCTCGGTCAGCAGCTTGCGGTAACCCTCTTCGTCGACGCCGATCGATTTTTCGGCGGCGATTTCGCGGGTGAGGTCGATGTTGAAGCCGTAGGTATCGCTGAGCTTGAATACGTCGGCGCCGTCGAGGGTGTCTTTGCCCGCCTCTTTGGCGGCGGCGATCATGCCGGAGAGGATGTCGAGCCCCGCGTCAATCGTGGCGGCGAAGCGCTCCTCCTCGATCCGCATCAGCTTCTTTATATAATCGAGATTATCGGTAAGTTCGGAATATTCGGGATAGTTTTCGCGCGCGACCGTCTCGACGACTTCGCAGAGGAAAACTCCCTTTATGCCGAGCAGCCGTCCGTGGCGGGCGGCGCGGCGGATAAGGCGGCGAAGCACGTAGCCTCTGCCTTCGTTCGACGGCACGACGCCGTCGGAGATAAGGAATGTCGAGGCGCGGACGTGGTCGGTGATAACCCGCAGGCTGATATCCGTCTTCGGGTCTTCGCCGTATTTTACTCCGGCAATCGAGCATATCTTCTGCATGATATTGCGGACGGTATCGACTTCAAAGAGGTTGTTCACCCCCTGCATGATGCAGGCCATCCGCTCAAGTCCCATTCCGGTGTCGATGTTCGGATGGGAGAGGGGGGTGTAGTTGCCCTTTCCGTCGCCGTCAAACTGCGTGAAGACGAGGTTCCAGAACTCCATGAACCTGTCGCAGTCGCAGCCCGGCTTGCAGTCGGGGGAGCCGCAGCCGAATTCGGGACCGCGGTCGAAGTAAATCTCGGAGCAGGGACCGCAGGGACCGGAACCGATCTCCCAGAAGTTATCCGCTTTGCCGAGCCGGACGATGCGTTCTTCCGGCATTCCGACTTCGTCTCTCCAGATGTCGCGCGCCTCGTCGTCGTTTTCGTATATCGTCGCCCAGACGCGGTCTTTCGGGAGCTTCAGCCATTCGGTAACATATTCCCATGCCCAGAGGATAGCCTCGCGCTTGAAATAATCGCCGAAGCTGAAGTTGCCGAGCATCTCGAAATAGGTGCCGTGGCGGGCGGTTATTCCGACCCGCTCGATATCCGGCGTTCTGATGCACTTCTGGCAGGTGGTCATGCGGCGGTTCGGCGGAACTTCTTCGCCGGTGAAATATTTTTTGAGCGGCGCCATTCCGGCGTTAATCAGCAGCAGCGACTTGTCGTGCAGCGGGACGAGCGGAAAGCTCTTGTGGCGCAGGCTGCCCTTGCTTTCAAAAAAGCGCAGGAAGCTTTCGCGTATATCGTTAAGGGACATCCATTCCATATCGGGAAAACCTTCTTTATCATATTTTCTGTAATTTATATCCGAATTATTATTATATCAAACCCGGTGATAATTGTCAAGGCTGCAAATGTTATAAATGAACAAATTGAAAAAAGCGAACGGAATACAAAGCAGAACTCCCCTCGATGAATATTTTTAAACAAGCCGTTGACAAAACGCGCCATATGACATATAATAAAAGCAGGCAAGATACACTGACGGTAAAACATTCGGAGGATTGACCATGAAGCGACTTTTATCTGTTTTGCTGGCAGCGCTTATGCTGCTGCCGCTCGCCGCCTGCGGCAGCTCCGACGGCGGAGATGCGGCTGAAATCACGACCGCCGTGACTGCCGGAGAAACTGCGGCCGCAGAGGACACTTACGTTTACGACGGGCTGCCGGACAGCGACTACGGCGGCGCCGATATGCACATCCTCACCACTACCTGGTATCAGGCGAAAAACTATATCTACGCCGAGAACCTCAACGGCGAAGTCATCAACGACGCGCTGTATGAGCAGCGTTCCGAAGTCTCGGAGCGCTTCAATGTCACGATAAGCCTTACGTCAAAAGACGATCACGGCGTTGTTGCGTCAAATGTTGACAAGATGGTGCTTGCCGGTGACGACACATATGACATGGTTTTCAACCACGACCTGGTTACGGTCGGCAATGCGCTCCGCGGCGACTTCATCAATATTCTGAACATCGGCGGCATCGACTTTGACAAGCCCTGGTGGAAAGGTTCCACCGATATCTTTACCGTGAACGGCAAGCTGCTTTTCACCGCTAATCATTTCGCGCTGAGCGGCATCTACATGAACTGCATACTCGCATACAACAAGGACATCGCGGCTTCGTACAACATCGAAATCCCGTACGACAACGTTCGCGCCGGCAGGTGGTATCTGGATGACCTTATAAAGATCACCGCGGATGTTACCTCCGATATCGACGGCGACGGGAAAATGACCGAAAATGATATGTACGGCTTCCTCACCAGCTATTACGGCGATATGGCGATACAGTCCGACCTCGGCGGTACCGTCATATCCAAGGACGCCGACGGCTATCTGGTGCTTGAATACGACCTCGATCGCCTTGTCTCGATAATGCAGGCGGTTGAGCGGCTGTATGAAAACGGCTCCAACAAATACGGCGCCAGCAATGAGTTCGGAGCCGACCTCTTCATGCGCAACCAGGGGCTCTTTACCTTTTCGGAAACCCGCGTGCTTTACGAAAAGGTGCGGACATCGGATGTGGTTTACGGCGTAATGCCTTTCCCGAAATTCGATGAGCTGCAGGAGGATTACCGCTCCTCCGGCTATGATATCTACTGGGGAATACCGGTTCCGGCTGCCGATCGCGCCGAGATGATCGCGACTCTTGCGGTTGCCATGAGCTGCTACAACTACAACAACGTAGTCCCGAAGGTGTGGGAGCTGGTGCTCGGCAGCAAGCTTTCCGACTCGCCCGACGACACCGACATGTTCGAGATAATCCGCGACGTTCAGTATGTCGACCTCGGCTACGCCTTCAGCGGCGAATCTTCAAGGCTGACGCAGCTTTGCTTCCTTCTGCAGAATACCGATTCGGGCAGTGTGGCATCCTATATCGAAAAGAGAGCGAATGTGGCCAAAGACCTTGAAAAGATAAACGCGAAATTCGACGAGGTCATCGGGTAAAACCCGGAAAATCAAAACACAAACGAAATATCGCCGCAAAACCGTTCGACTTTTTGCGGCGATATATTTATGCGTAATTTGTTTCGGGAAGATTCGCCCATATACGCGGAGGCTTCAAATAATCAGTTCATCCGGATTCAGCCTTTTGACTTTTCTTTATCGGCGCCCGCGCACTTATTTGCATACGGACAGCCGGCACAAGTCCCGCCGCGCTTCTTTGAGCGGACAAGGTACCATATAATGCCCGACACAACGGCAAGCAAGACCATAACGATTATAATATTTTCCATAATCATAAACCTTACTCAAATAATTTAACTCTCGGCAGCGGCCAGAGTATACTCCGATTTCAGCTTCCTGTTTGTGTTAATAATCAAAGCAGCCACAACGGCAATCATGATAACCATGGCAATGAAACCGCCGACAGCGGCGCCGATATTAAGCGAGCCGCCGGTAACAAGAGTACCGATGGTGTAAACAAGATACGCGACGGTGTAGCCGGTGCCGAGCTGGAGAGCGATTCCGCCCCAGAGCCATTTGCCGCTCTTCATCTCGGAATTCATGGCGCCGATCGCCGCAAAACAGGGAGGAGTATAAAGGTTGAACATCAGATAAGCGAGAGCCGCGGCTTTGGTTATTGCCATTATGCCGGCGACTTCCGCGCCTGCGCCTTCCAGTAAAGCCAGCTCTTCGGCATCGATCAGGTTCTCAAGGCCGACAAAGCAGACCGCCAGTGTTCCGACTACATTCTCTTTTGCGATGAGGCCGGTGACCGCTGCCGCGGCAAGCTGCCAGGACAGAACGCCGACTATCGGAACAAGCAGATATGCAAAGGGAGACGCTATTGAAGCGAGTATCGACTGATCCGCCGACTCGGCAACGCTTAAGTTCCAGGAGAAGGTCTGCATAAGCTGTACCGCAAGGTTGCAAAGAAGGATAATCGTCGCAGCCTTGACGATGAAAGCCCATCCGCGTATAAACATCGACTTGACGGCGCCCCATAAGGAAGGGACCTTGTATTCGGGGAGTTCGATAATAAAGAAGGATTTTCTTGCTTTATATCCGGTTATCTTATTTACAAGCAGCGCGCCGAGGAAAATAAGCAATATGCCGGAAAGATACATAAGAGTGCTGACCCAGCCGGCGTCATCGAAAAACGCGCCGGTAAACAAGGCTATTACGGGAATTTTTGCGCCGCAGGGAATAAAGGGAGCAAGCATGGCGGTGGTTCTTCTTTCGCGCTCGTTGCGTATGGTACGGCTTGCCATAACGCCGGGAACCGCGCAGCCGATGGATATTACGAAGGGAATAACCGATTTGCCGGAAAGTCCGACCTTCTTGAATATCGGATCAAGCACAACCGCAACGCGGGCCATATAACCGCAGTCTTCAAGCAGGGCGATCAGAAAATACATAACCATGATAAGAGGCAGAAAACCGACAACCGCTATTACGCCGCCGATGATGCCGTCAACAATAATCGTTGAGAGCAGCGGATTTACGTTTGCCAGCAGTTCGCCTGCCCAGCCTTGAAAAGTTTCCAGCCATCCTACAAGAATATCGGCGATTGGAGTACCCACCCAAACCTGGGATATCTGAAACACCAGGAACATAACTGCGGCAAAAATCGGTATGCCGAGCCACTTATTTGTAAGTACCGCGTCGATCTTGTCTCCGATGTTTTTTTCTCTGGTGAGCACCTTGCGCGTCTCAACGGCTTCTACAATCTCGTTTACAAACTCAAAACGCCTGCGGTCGGCGGCTTCTACAACCGCTTTATCGGAAAGGTCGATGTCCCCCTGAACATAGGGGGCGGCCTGCGCGTCATCCGAATGGGCGACGGCGGCTTCGACTGCCGCTTTCAATCCTTCCGCAGAGGTGGAAACAGTGTTGACAACGGGACAGCCAAGCTTTGAAGACAGAGCGTCCGCATCGATCACGGTGCCCCTTTTCTCATTAAGGTCGCTTTTGTTGAGAGCTACAACCACCGGTATGCCAAGCTCCAGAAGCTGTGTTGTGAAGAAAAGACTGCGGCTTAGATTTGTGGCGTCGACGATGTTGATTATAACATCGGGGTTTTCCTTCTTCACGTAAGAGCTGGTTATGCTCTCTTCGCTTGTGAAGGGGGACATGGAGTATGCGCCGGGAAGGTCAACGGCGATAAGCTGTTCGCTGCCTGCATACGTCTTTTTAATCGGATGCTCTTTCTTATCCAGGGTGACGCCCGCCCAGTTGCCGACTTTTTCATTGCGGCCGGTCAGGGCATTGAACATAGTGGTTTTACCCGAGTTCGGGTTTCCCGTCAAAGCAATTCTCATGATATTGCCTCATTCATCTGCTGTGTGTATTTTTCCTTGCGGATATGTATATTAGTTAGCTTTGGCTAACTCACGGGCAAAAAAATAATCCGAAGATTATTTTTTGTCGAAAAATCAAACAATGATAGCCTTTGCCAGCTGAGTGTCAATGTTATAGCGTCCGTCTTTGATAGAAACGGTGCATCCGCCTTTGCGACGGGCTACAACGGTAATCGCCTCGCCCGCATAGCATCCGAGGGAAAACAGAAAGGCGTTCAATTCTTCGTCGCCGGTTTTGATTTTTCGGATGATGTATTCTTTGCCTTCCACGGCGTCTTTTAAAGTCAGATCATTTGTCATTATATGTTCTCCCATGTATTTTCCTTTAAAGCTTCATTCTGTTAGCTATCGCTAACTTGCGGGCTGAAGATTAGTTAGCCGAAGCTAACCATAATAAGTATACTATTATTTTCGTAATTTGTCAATAGGATTTTCAGGCTTTTTCCGAAAATTAATGGTATTGTAACAATTTCTGATTTTTTGCCGTTGATTTTTCTTTCGGTTAGTGGTATCCTGTATATGGAAATTTAAAATCTCTTATTCCTGGAGTTTATTATGTCATTGAAACCGTCCGGCGAGATGTATCTCGAAACCATTTATATACTCAGCAGGGAGCGCCCCCGAGTGCGTTCAGTCGATATAGCGGAATATATGAATTATTCCAAGCCCAGCGTCAGCCGCGGCGTCAATCTTCTGAAGAAAAATAATTACATAAAAATCGACGAAGACGGCCACATAACCCTGACGGAGGAAGGTCTCCCGATTGCGCAAAACATCTATGAGCGCCATGTTTTGATAAGCAAAGCTCTGACGATGCTCGGCGTTGATGAAAAAACCGCTGCGAACGACGCCTGCAAGATCGAACATGTCATCAGCGAGGAAGCTTTTCAGGCTCTGAAAAAACACATGGGGTAAAGCTGACTGTTTTGAAAAGAAACCGGACCCGCAAGCACACATTGCATAAACATGTGTCTGCAGGTCCGGATTTTTTGTCCCGATATATCAAAATATTTCAGAAAGTCAGATCCTCCAGCGTAACCACCTTCGGGCCGCTGTATTCTCCCGGCGCCGGCGGCTCATCCGGCAGATCATCGTCGCCGGAAACGTCGTCGTGGCTCAGCTTTATATTTTCGGTAAGCTTGGCGAAGGACGCCTCCGGATTCTGATAAAGGATATTGAGCAGCGACAGATAATCCCTGATTATCTCCCGCGGGGTTATCATCGTGTCGGCGCCGATCCGGCTTTCGCAGATCTCCAGAAATCGCGCCTGATCGTCTGGGGTGACCCTGACTTCCCACTTATATTGTTGAGAATGGAGCGCGGTAAGCCGGGTGATAAGCGCGAACAGTTCGTCGCCGGAGAGACGGCGCAGCCGCATGACGGGACCCATCATATTGATGTATTGCGCCGACGCAAACCGCCCTTCGGTCAGCCGGCTCTTAAGCGCTTCATAGCTGAACAGTCCCCGGCGGGTGTCCTCCATAAACTGCGGCGTTCCGCCGATGATTATCCCCATGCCCGGCGCCCGTCCCTGAAGCGCGTCGTTGAACATCGTCAGGATCATCTCGTAATTGTTCTCGCGGGAGATGCGGTTGGAAATTTTGTAGAGGTTCACGCATTCGTCTATCAGCACCAGCAGCCCTTTGTAGCCGCAGCTTTGCGAAAAATGCGACCAGAGTTTGAGATAATCGTACCATCCTCCGTCGGTTATTATCGACTGAACTCCGAGGGACGATTTCGCCTCGGTCTTCGTCTGAAATTCTCCGCGCAGCCAGCGCAGGCAGAGGGAAGCGGTTTCA
>JAAZGC010000178.1 GCA_012511425.1 Clostridiales bacterium
AACGGTAAGAGAAGCACCTGCATTTATCTTCAACTCGGCTTTTTCTTCCTGCTGAAGATCGTTGCAGTTTACGACGGTGAAGGCGTGCGAGCCGTCATCTCCTTCAAAGCAGCCGATAAGCAGCGGGTTATCCGTTACTATTTCTTTTATGAATCCGGATGCGTCGTATTGATTATCGAATTTCAGGAATTTGGATTTCCCGTCGGCGTTCAAGGAAAAGGCGCCCAGATTTCTTTTATAGCGGGAGAAAGGTTCGTCGTAAACGGAGAATTCCGCATTTACCGACTGAGCATAAAACCAGCGGTTTGTCTTCTCGAGATCATGGTCGATCAGCGCGTCTTTGAAATCCTCGGCGGAGCTGTATGGTGTCATATAAGTGAAGTAAATCGCTTCATCCGACCCGAAGGATTTGATGCACCAGGTCTGCCACTCAAGATCCCGCCTCGACGGAGTGCGTTTTGACGAGGCAAACGATACGCTCTGCAGATAAACGCTGAACGGGATACCGCGCTCACGGCAGGGAGTTGCAAACTCGTCGAGGTTTTTACAGTAACCATCATAAAGCCCGTCGACATTGAGCGGATATATGTCGACTGAAGTCCATTTCGGCATCACGGTATCAAGGAACTGTACGACATGCTCGCTGTAGGTGGGATTTCCGAGCTGCTGTTCATTTGCATACATCGGGAAGATATTGATAAATGCAACTTTATCAGAACATTTCGAGAAGGCTTCAACCGACTCTTTGAGCACCGGAAACAGCGAGGAATTCGGCTCATCTCGCAGATAGAATCCCCAGACGTGCGGCGCATCGAAATATTTTTTGATGGACGGATAGTTTGCATCATCAAATATCCCGTCGCTTGCAAAACCGGTCCATAAAATCTGCAGATCGTAGATCGCGCACCATTTCATCATGTCCAATGATGCGGAATCGCCGGAAGCCGCGACATTGACTTTTGTAAAGCCGGCTTCTGCCGCTTCTTTTACCTGGCGTTCGGTATCGAAGCTATCGCCCGAGGTGCACCACGCCGATATATCAAAAGAGCGATAATAATTCTCGTCGCCAACTTCACAATCGGAAAGGAGTATATCGCTTTTGGCGTCCATAATATTGCCGTCGACCTTGAGACCCATTGCGGAATAGACAAGCTCGCTGTAAACGGCTCTCATATCGGCCCAGCAGTTGCTTCCGCCGATGTGGATGTTGCTGCCGTCCTTTTTGACAACATAAGAAAGGTCATATGCTGACGGTACTTTATCCGACGCAGTACCGATAAACAGATTGCTTCCGGATGAAGGAGCTGATGTTATTTCCGGACGCCTGCCGGATAAGGTGCTGAAGATATCTGTTATTTTCCTGATCTCATTCAGCGCATAGCTGTTATAATTTTCGGGAACGACAAAAGTCCATTCGTTTAATGGCTTGCCCTCGAGTGTCAAATCGGAAATCGGAAAGACATGCTCGCGAATAAGTTCGATCTCTTCGCTCTTTCCTTCCCGGACGGCTTTCAGATATGCTTCAAGGAAAAGCTCGGCGGCTTCTCCGATACTCTCATCGGTTGCGGCTATCAGCGGAACTGCACCGATTTTTACCACATAATCATACGGGGCATCAACACCGTCGATTCTTAAATATGCTTCTTCGGATTCCGGGCGATTGGTTCGGCCGATGAGTATTTCGTTCGGAAATCTGACTATCTCTTCTCCGCGCTTTACCCAGTCGGTTTCGATTTTAGCTTCGATTCCTGCTGCTTCCAGCTGTTTTCTCAGTTTTATCGCAGCATCTGTAGTAGCCTCACTCGAAGTATCGCCGCGGACTATTGTACATTTGATACCGGTCATAGCCACAGTATTTTCCTCCTCCGTCAAATTCGAATCATCCTTTGAATCACAGGAAATAAAAGATAAAATAAGACAAATGATAAGGGCGGTTAATATTATAATTCTGAAACGAGTAATCATCATGCTGTCCTCCCTTAAAAAATACATCAAATCGTGAAAAGTATTTATCAACCCGGCTTTTCCCTATTATTATACATACATTTGCATCTTAAGTCAAGGCAGTTTGTCAAATGCAGGAAAAAAACTTGCAATTATTTAACTTAATTCGTTTTTTAGAGTTACATTGATAGAAGTATTCATTTTTATATGATAAAATATTATCAGTATTAGCGTGTATCCGGATTTGTTTTGCCGTTCGGCCTGTTACCGAATGTTTTTTTACCGGAACGGCGATAATGCTTCTAAATTAAATTAACATAACCGGACAAAGGAGTACCATTCAAAAAGATGGAAAACAAAAACAAAATCATCGAACTGAAAAACATTACGAAACAGTTCGGCGGAGACATGGTCCTTGACCATATCTCACTTGACATCCACGACAAGGAGTTCCTGACGCTCCTCGGACCTTCCGGCTGCGGAAAAACCACAACGCTGCGGATTATAGGCGGTTTTACCAATCCCGACAGCGGCGACGTGATGTTCAACGGAAAGCGCATCAATGATGTTCCGCCGCATAAACGCGAGCTCAACACCATTTTCCAGAAATATGCGCTCTTTCCCCATCTTAATGTTTTCGATAACATCGCCTTCGGACTTTGCGTTGCCAAAACGCTGAAAAAGGAAATCGAACGGCGGGTTATGGAAATGATCGACATAGTCGAACTCGAAGGGTTTGAAAAGAGAAATGTTGAGCGCCTTTCCGGCGGTCAGCAGCAGCGTGTCGCCATCGCTCGCGCACTCGTAAACAATCCCAAGGTATTGCTGCTTGACGAGCCGCTGGGAGCCCTTGACCTCACGCTGCGCAAGGATATGCAGATAGAGCTCAAAAAGATTCAGAGAAGAATGTCCATTACCTTCGTGTACGTAACGCATGACCAGGAAGAAGCCCTTACGATGTCTGACACAGTAGTTGTCATGAACGAGGGTAAAATCCAGCAGATCGGTACTCCGCAGGATATTTACAACGAGCCTGTAAACGCGTTTGTCGCCAACTTCATAGGCGAATCGAATATCCTTCCCGGCATTATGCACCGCGACTATTTCGTTGAATTCGCCGGCAGCAACTTTGACTGCATCGACAGGGGATTCGGTGAAATGGAGGAAGTTGACGTTGTAGTCCGTCCGGAAGACATCGAGCTTTCCGAGGCAACCGCGGTTACTCTCAACGGTATTGTAGAGACGATAACTTTCAAGGGTGTCCATTACGAAATGATTATCCGTGTCGGAACGGATATCTGGCTTGTTCATTCGACAAAAAGCGCAAAAGTCGGTGAAATCGTTGCAATGAATATCGCTCCCGACTGCATACATGTAATGAAAAAGAGCGCAATGCCGAAAATAAACCGCTACACCCTTAATGAAGAGGGGGAAAATAACCTCGCGGAGGGTGCGGCAAATGAACTTTAAAGCTTCAAAACTGACCGCTGCGCCCTATATTTTATGGGTATTGATTTTCATAATCGTCCCGCTGGCGCTTATCGCAGTATTCGCTTTTACCACAACCGTAAAAGTTGACGGCGAAGGCAATATCCTGTCTGCCGAGGAAATCTCCGTTATGGAGGAGGAACTCGCTGTATACAACGAAGAAAACGGTACCGAAGAAGAACTCGAGCTTGATGAACGCACTGTTTTCACCCTTGATAACATTATTAAAGTAAACGACTATCTTCCCGTGCTGTTCAAAAGCCTCTGGCTTGCTGCGATAGCTACCGCTATCTGCCTTGTGATAGCATATCCGATGTCATTTGCCATTTCACGGGTTAATGCAAACAAACAGAAGGTTATGATAATGCTTATCATGCTTCCGATGTGGATGAACTTCCTGCTTCGCACATACGCATGGATGACGCTGCTTGAAAAGAACGGCTGGATCAACAAATTACTTTCATTCTTCAACATCGGGCCTTTTCAGATGATCAACACACAGGGAGCTGTTGTTCTCGGAATGGTTTATAACTATCTTCCGTTTATGATCCTGCCTCTGTATTCGATTATGGTTAAAATCCACGACACGACGCTTGAAGCCTCATCCGACCTCGGCGCAAATGTTTTCCAGACCTTCTCCCGCGTGGTGCTCCCTTTGTCGATGCCGGGAATTGCCTCCGGAATAACGATGGTTTTTGTCCCCGCAATCTCAACATTCATTATCTCGAGGATGCTCGGCGGCGGAACCAACCTCCTTATCGGCGACCTTATCGACCTGCAGTTCCTCGGAAATGCATATAACCCGAACCTGGGAGCCGCAATATCGCTTGTGCTGATGGCGTTCATCCTCCTTTGCATGTCCATTACGAACCAACTCGATAATGAAGATAATATTGAGGGGGTGCTGCTCTGATGAGAAAAATAATATCACGAATTTATCTTTGGGCAGTATTCGCTTTCCTTTATATTCCGATAATAGTGCTTATCGTCAACAGCTTTAACGCATCAAAAAGCCGTTCCGTCTGGACCGGATTCACATTCGACTGGTATAGAAGACTGTTCTCGAATCAGGCTATAATCAATTCCCTCGGAAATACCCTCCTTATCGCCGCCGTCGCTTCCATACTTTCCACTCTGCTCGGCACAATGGCCGCGATCGGCATTTATTCCATGAGGAAGGTTCCGAGGTCGGTACTCATCAACATCACTTATCTTCCGATAATGAACCCGGAGATCGTCACCGGCGTCTCGCTGATGCTGCTCTTCGTCTCATGCAAAATTAATCTCGGATATATAACCCTTATACTCGCACATATGTCTTTCTGTCTCTCATATGTAATACTTAATGTATTGCCTAAGCTGCGGCAGATGGATCGCCACCTTTACGAAGCTGCTCTTGATCTCGGGTGCAGTCCGCGTCAGGCATTTTTCAGGGTGGTTATTCCCGAAATCATGCCCGGTATAATTTCCGGATTCCTGATGAGCTTTACCTATTCGATAGACGACTTTGTAATCAGCTATTTCACCTACGGTCCTACCAGTCAGACTCTCTCGATAACGATATTCTCGATGACACGACGGAAGGTATCTCCCGAGGTGAACGCACTGTCGGCAATAATATTTGTTGTCGTTCTGACCGTGCTGCTCATAGTCAACTTCGCCGGAAGCCGTGATGAACGCCGCGAAAAGCAGCTGGAACGCCGGGCGATCCGGGATCTCAGAATACATCCCGCATCTGTTTCGGCGGCTGCCGCGGCCGGGAAAAAAATCACAGATACCGGTACTCGAAACACAGAACCGAAAAACGGAGGCGGAATGCAATGAAGA
>JAAZGC010000179.1 GCA_012511425.1 Clostridiales bacterium
GGGCAAGCGTCAGTGATATAATATGTTTTTTCATGATACAATCCTCATAATTATAAAGAACTGCCGTATTTTTATTCTCTGTTATGATTATATCACTTTCAATATGAAATGTCAATTGAATTCCCGCTCCGTAGGAGCGGGAATTCGCGAATATTTCCTGTTATCAGAAGTTTTAGAGGAGTCAAGAGGAGCCTTTTTCAAAAGGCTCCTCTTGTAGGGGGTGAGGGGGACTTCGTCCCCCTCAAGACGAAGTTCCCTTAACTTTGGATAACCGCGAAGCGGTTATCCAAAGTATCTCTTCAACAGTCCCTCGAAGCCGCGGCCGTGGCGGGCTTCGTCGCGGGCCATTTCGTGGACGGTGTCGTGGATGGCGTCGTAGTTGAGGGCTTTGGCTTTTTTGGCGATATCGGTTTTGCCTTCGCAGGCGCCCTTTTCGGCGGCGGCGCGGAGCTCCAGGTTCTTTTTGGTGTCGGCGTAGACTACTTCACCGAGGAGTTCGGCGAAACGGGAAGCGTGGTCGGCTTCTTCGAAGGCGTACTTCTTGAAAGCTTCGGCGATTTCCGGGTAGCCTTCGCGGTCGGCCTGGCGGGCCATGGCGATGTACATTCCGACTTCGGTGCATTCGCCGATGAAGTTGGCGCGGAGACCTGCGAGGACTTCTTCGTCGATGCCTGCGGCGATTCCGATAACGTGCTCGGCGGCGTAACCGGCGGACTGGCCGTCAGCCTCGAGGAGGGTGAATTTCTCGGCGGGGGCTTTGCACTGCGGGCAGCTTTCGGGGGCGGCGTCGCCTTCGTGAATGTAGCCGCATACGGAGCATTTCCATTTTTTCATGATAATTTTTCTCTTTCTGATCCTTGGGATCGGGTTTTTATTTGGATTTTGTTGATCTTTGGTTTTTTTCGTTCGGCTCGCCGAAGATCATGTTTGCGGCGGAACCGGGGGCTTTTTCTTCAAACTCGATAGCCTGCGCTATCGTCGCCTGCGAGAGTTTCGAGCGGATTTCTTCGTTTATCCGGCAGATAAAGCAATGAAAGTAGCAGTATTCCGGCGTTACTCCCAGCCTTGCGGAGCGGGTGCATTCGTAGTCGGGCGAGAGGCATTTGTTGACGAGTATCGGCCCGTCGACAGCTTCGACCACTTCGAGCACGGTGATTTCATCCTGACTGCGGGCGAGGAAATAGCCGCCGCCCGGCCCCTGCTTTGAGCCGACAAAGCCGGATATCATCAGCTTGCGCAGTATTTTCAGGGTAAATCTCTCGGGAACGGCGATCTGTTCGGCGATTGTTTTCGAGCCGACGATGTCTCCGCTCTGTCCGAGGCAGCGCAGAATACGCAGGGCGTAATCGGTTTCACTTGTTATCTTCATAAGATAGGCAGAACCGCTGTCCTGCATACCTCCCGAATTTCATTATACACCTAATCGGTGTATGATATATTATACCCCAATCGTGAACGATTGTCAATAACAATTTCTTCGGATTTACATTTATTTAACATAATTCCGAATTTGGTAGAGTATTAGCGCACCGACGGATCGGTCAGCCGGAAGCTCGCTTCGGCGGCGATGTTTCCGTCGCTCAAGCGCGCGGTGAAATAATAGGTCTCGTCCGGCTCGCCGCCGTCTTGAACGCGGCTTATCGTCAGGATTTCTCCCAGCGGCGCTTCGCGCAGGAAGCTTATCGTAAATTCGGATATCCGGCGCTCGTCGAGAACGCCTTCGGGCAGGCTGTCGCAGAACATATCCGCATAAACGGTGTTGTTGAGATGGCGGTTCATGTCCGCCGCCGACCAGGTGACGCGGAAGCTGCCGACTTCTTCCGGGGAAAGTTCCTTCGGGATGACTATCCTGCGGCAGGAGAAGTCGTGCGGCTCGTCAAAATCAAACCCGAAATACTTCCGCTCCGGACGGACAAACCGCCTCGTTTCGGTGTCGCAGACCGCCCAGACCGCCGCGCCGAGAGCGACGAGCTCTCCGCCGCGCCGGATTTCATGGCACCGGTCGATCGACATTCCTCTGAACGGCACTATCCATGCCAGGCAGTCGATTTTGTCGTGCTCGAAAAGATCGGCTTTGATCGAAAGGGAAATGCGGCTTAAAATGAAGGCTTTCTTCATCTCCGCCCGCAGCTCGGCGGTTGTCGGCGGATTTGTCTCGTGCTGCATCGAAGCCGTGTCCTGAAGATACTTCATAAATGCCGACGGGCGCGCGTATCCGCTGCAGCCGATGTCGTTCGACACCACCCTCAGAGCTTCATGATGCCTGCTGTCGCGATTGTTTGTGTTATTCACGATGATAATTTAATCCTTTTGGGACTCCGTCCCCGGTCCTGACTTTTAAAGTTCCGATTTTGAATATAGTGAGTAAACAGTGTTTACCAAGTGAACAGTGTTAACTTTGTGTTGTTATTGAGTTTTATAATGCATAAACTTTGAGTATACGTTTACATATGTTTTTGAACAAAGCGGCGCCGGGTAATCGGGCACTTACTAAAATTACAAAGCTTTAAATCGAATCGCCCGAAATTTCCGAAAATCGACCCTCTGGCATCTATTTTAGCACAAAAATGTTAACACGGAATTTCTTAATTCAAATATTTTTAATATGTGATAAGATTGTAAACGAATTATATAAGCGAACTTGTTTTGCGATAAGAGCCGCAGATGATAAGTAAATAAATCATAATATAATAAACGATAATACAATAACACGGAAAGGAGGGGGTGTATATGCAAAACAAAGAGCTGCCGCAGGCCGAGCGGCTCGGAAGAAAAAACCGGCGCAGGAAAATTTGGCACAGGCTGGTCAGCCTGATGGCGTGCATAGTCGTGTTCGTTA
>JAAZGC010000180.1 GCA_012511425.1 Clostridiales bacterium
CAGATGAACTTAACCGGTATCCCCAGCTCTCTGCGGACGGAAAAGATCGCACCGCCCTTGGCGGAGCCGTCGAGCTTTGTTATGATAAGTCCGGTGAGCGCGGCGGAGTTCATAAATTCCTTCGCCTGCGTTATGGCGTTCTGTCCGGTCGTTGCGTCGAGGACGAGCAGAGTCTCCCTCGATGAATCCGGTAGCTCGCGGCTGATTACCCTGTCTATCTTGGCAAGCTCGTCCATCAGGTTTTTCTTGTTGTGAAGGCGGCCGGCGGTGTCGACTATCAGAACGTCGGCGTGCTTCTTCGCCGCCTGCGCCGCATCGAAGACAACGGCGGCAGGATCGGCGCCTTCCTTGTGCTTGACAAGCTCAACCCCGGCGCGTCCCGACCAGATATCGAGCTGATCGATTGCGGCGGCTCGGAAGGTGTCGGCGGCGGCGAGCAGAACCCGTCTGCCTTGACTTTTCAGAAGATGAGCCATCTTCGCGATAGACGTGGTCTTCCCGACGCCGTTTACCCCGATAACAAGGATAACCGCGGGCTTTCCGCCGAGACGCAGCGGTTCTCCCTCGCCGATCATTTCGGCAAGGATTTCCTTGAGCTCCGCTTTTGCTTCGGCGGCGGTCTTTATCCGGTCTTCGTCGATTTTATCTCTCAGCCGGTCGATGATCTCCATCGTTGCGCCGGCGCCGACGTCTGCCATTATCATGGTTTCCTCGAGTTCGTCGAAGAAATCGTCGTCAAGCTCGCGGCTGCCGCCGAAAAGGGTGTTTGCCGCGCCGAAAAGGGCGTCCTGCGTCCTTTTCAGTCCGGCTTTCAGCTTATCAAAAAAACTCATTTATTCTCCGTAGGTTCAATAAAAATGCTCATTTCAGTTTTCCGAGCCGCTTTTCCGCTTCGTTAATATCGAGGGTGAGTATCCGGGAAATGCCTTTTTCGATCATCGTGACGCCGTAGAGACGGTCGCAGGCCTCCATTGTGCCGCGGCGGTGGGTAATTGCGATGAATTGGGTGTTTTCCGAATATCGGCGGCAGTAATCGGCGAATCGCACGACGTTTACATCGTCAAGCGCCGCCTCGATCTCGTCAAGTATGCAGAAAGGGGTCGGGTTTACTTTAAGTATCGCAAAGAAAAGCGCAATCGCGGCGAAAGCCTGTTCCCCGCCGGAAAGCAGCGACAGCGTCCGGAAAAGTTTTCCGGGAGGCGCGACTTCGATCTCGATTCCGGTCGAGAGCGGGTCTGTCGGATCGGTCATCGAAAGGGAGGCGTCGCCGCCGCCGAACAGCTCGCGGAAGGTGTAGCGGAAATTTTCGTTTATCGCTTCAAATACCGCTACGAAGCGGCTGCGCATCTCCCCTTCGAGCCGCTCGATTATCCGGCTCAGCTCCTCGCGGGATTTTATAAGGTCGTCCCGCTGCTTCTGCATGAATTCGAACCGCTCCTCAACTTCACGGCATTCGTCGATGGCTCCGACGTTCACGTCGCCAAGCTCACGCAGTTTTGCGCGGGTTTGGGATAGCTCGGAAGCTACCGCCCCGCGGTTTTTTGCATCGAGAGGGGGATAGCCCAGCTCCGCCGCCGTGTCGGGAGTAAGCTCGTATTCTTCCCAGAGGGAGGAGACCAGCTTTTCCCGGTCTGTCTGTATCGTTCCGCGGCGGGCGTCGAGACGGGCGTATTCGCCGTAAAGCTGCTCGCGCTCGCGGATATGGTTTTTTATCTCGGCTGACAGCTCTCCCGACTGCTTCTCGCCTTCGGAAATCGAGGCGTCGGATTTTTTAATCTCCTCGTCCATCTTCCGGGCGAGTTCTTTCAGCCGCTCTGTCTCGGCTTTGTCAAGGTTCGCCCGGTTGTCGTTTTCGATAAGCCGTTTTTCCCGCTCAATCATCTCGGCTTCGCCGGTTTCAAGCTTATCTTTAGCCGCTTTAATCGACGACAGGGTAAAATCAAAGTCGCGGCGGGCGCTTTCGGCGTCCTTCTGTGCCGCGGTGAATTTAACCAGCAGCGCCGAGTGGCTCCGTCCCTGCGATGATATCTCCCTCGCCGAGGCGCTTTTTCTTTCTTCGAGTTC
>JAAZGC010000181.1 GCA_012511425.1 Clostridiales bacterium
GCTGCGTTCAAGCTCTTTTTCGTAGCTTTCTTCTTTTTCGCGGATACGCTTTTCCGATTCGGCTTTGAATCTTTCGTATTCTCTGCGTGCCGAAGCAGCGGCGTCCCTCTGCCGTTCCATCTCGATGCGGGAGGCTTCGAGTTTTTCGATTACATACTCAAAGCGCTTTGAATCGGAGGAAATAAGCGAATTTGCACGGTCGATGATGCTTTTATGTATTCCCAGCTTCTCGGCGATCGCAAAGGCGTTCGACTTGCCGGGAGTGCCGATAATAAGCTTATAGGTCGGCTTTAATGTTTCTACGTCGAATTCGCAGCTTGCGTTGGTCACGCCTTCGGTTTCGAGAGCGTAGGCTTTCAGCTCCGCATAATGTGTCGTTGCCGCGCACATCGAACGATGCTCTCTTACATCGACAAGTATCGCTTCCGCAAGCGCCGCTCCTTCGACCGGGTCGGTTCCCGCGCCGAGTTCATCGAAAAGGGCGAGGGTGCGCTCATTGCATTTACCGAGGATATCGATGATATTAACCATATGCCCGGAGAATGTTGATAGCGACTGCTCGATTGACTGCTCGTCGCCGATATCGGCTAAGATGTCGTCGAAAACGCAGACTACCGAGGCGTCGGATGCCGGAATATGAAGTCCCGACTGCGCCATAAGCTCAAAAAGTCCGATTGTCTTGAGTGCGACGGTCTTGCCGCCGGTGTTGGGACCGGTTATGACCAAAGTGTCGTAGCCGCCGATGGTGATATTTACCGGGACAACCTTTGACTTGTCAATAAGCGGGTGGCGGGCGGAGTAAAGCTCAATCCGCCGCTCTTCGGTAACCTGAGGCGCGTCCGCCGCAAGGCGGTAGGAAAACTCGGCTTTCGCAAAAATGAATGCAATCTGAGTGATGTTGTAGTAATTCAGATTGATCTGACTTTCATTTTCGGCGCATTCCGCGCTCAATTCCGCCAAAATGCGCTCTATTTCGTGTTTTTCGCGGCTTTCAAGCTCTTTGAGTTCGTTATTTGCGTCAACAACGCCCATCGGCTCGATGAAAACCGTCGCGCCGGAGGCGGAGGTATCGTGGATAAGGCCTTTTATCTCGTTTTTGTATTCGGAACGCACCGGGATGACGTATCTGCCGTTGCGAAGGGTAACGATATTTTCCTGAAGGTATTTTGAATAAGCGCCGCCGGTGTATTTTTGCAGGCTTTCTTTAACCTTTCCTGCGGCATTTCTCATCTTCCTGCGGATATCGGACAGCTCCGGAGATGCGTCATCGGAGATCATATCCTCTGCGACGATCACCCGGTTTATATGATCTTCAAGAAATCGCAGCGGTATGAGACGGGCGAAAATCTCGTCAAGCGAGGTTTCAAATTCACTGCCGTCTGTCAGGTAGTTTTTCAGCCGCCGCGTGATGTTAAGCAGGCAGGCGATGTCGAGCAGTTCGCGGGTGTTAAGGGCGCTGCCTTTTGCCGCTCTTGCGAGTGAATCGGTAACATCCCTTACTCCGGAGAGCGGCGGGGTTCCTTTGATTGCCGAAAGTCTTTTTGCGTCGCTTGTCTGATCGAGCATATATCTGATGCGCTTTGCATCGGTCGAAGGGCGGAGCTGACGAATCAGGTTTCTCGCGCCTTCGGTCTGCGCGCAGTCGGCAAGCATCTCGAGCACGAGATTTAACTCAAGCGATATTATGGCTTTATCGAAAGCTGCCATTTATATATTCATCCTGTTATTACTTTTTGTATGCATGCGCTATATTGCGCAGTTTTTGTAAAAATCCAGCGTTTTGAATTTCCGGTCGACCTGATAGAGGCAATAGCTTTCGCAGATTGCCGAAAACTCCGGAAACAAAGCTTCGTCGATGCGGAAGGAAA
>JAAZGC010000182.1 GCA_012511425.1 Clostridiales bacterium
ACATTCACATTGTCAATTTCGGCGGAAAGTACAGCATTAACGGCCTGCTCGATGAAAGCTCTCAGAATAAAGAAAAGGGCGAAGGCGCCGAATTCCGCAGCTTTGAAGGCTTCCCCTGCCCGCCGGTTATGACAGCCGACGAATACAGGGCGGAAGTAAACGCCCTTATCCCGACTCTGAACATACCCGATGATATCGAGAAGTTCACCTACGCCGCCTGCGTCTGGATTTTCAATCATATCCGCAAAGCCGAAGGCGTCGGCATCTACTGCCATCCTTACTGGATTTCCGATATGTTCCAGGTCCCGGAGAACATAACCGAATATATGCTGACTCAGCATCCGTTCGACGCATATGAGCTGCTCGGCGGCGAAGTTTATTACGAACAGAACGGATTCCAGATTGCAAGCTGGAACGATATCCGCGCAAAGGGCGTTGACTTCCCGATAGTCGCTTCGACCGACTCGCACTGTTCTTATCCTACAAGCCCGATAAGCCACGCCGTCCGGACGATTACCTTCTCGCCGGAAAACAAGCGCGAAGCCATACTCGACTCGATAAGAGGCGGATTTACCGTCGCCGTCGACGCCACCATGCCGGAAGAGCGGCTGCACGGTTCGCTCCGTCTGACCAAATACGCCTGGTTTGTCCTCCGCCATTACTTCGCATTGCCCGGCATATCCGGCAATGCCGCCGAGGAAGGCCGTCTGATGGCGGAATACGCTCTCTCCCGCTGCCCCGACCGCAAGAAAGAGCTCGCCGACAGAATAGCCGTCCTCAAAAAGGACTACATCGCCTGCCGCGACAAGTATATCTCATTCTGATTTAAAGATTCGGGATATAAAGAAATCGTCCGTATGCAATCGAACATACGGATGATTTTGTTGTATTTAATTATATATCCCGCAGTTATCAGCCGTCGGCGAAGCCTGCGACTATCTTGGCGGCGCGCTTCTCGGCGCTCTTAAGGCGGGATTCATAGAACGAAGTATAGTCCCTCTTGCTCTTGCCGTCCCATGAGAAAATCGAGGAGAACAGATGGCCGAAGCCCTCCCAGTTGTCATATACATACGCGAAGCTGATAGCGCGGGTGTCGTTTATGATTTCGAGCATCTTGATTGTCTCTTCGTCATACGCCAGCTTTTCCTTCAGAACAATCTCGAAAAATACCGGGGTGACCATCTTATAGCCTTCGGCGCAGAGCGCTTCGATTATTACGGAGGAGCGCTCGACGTCGGTCGTCGTTACCGGAACGCACATGAAGGTGTCATGCGCGAAAGTACGATAGGTATCCTGCTTTTCATCCGCCTTCGGCAACGGAAGGATGCCGTAATCGATATCGCCGTAGCGGAATGTTATGCGGACATCGTCGATTTTCGCAAAGGAGAAAAGCGAATGTCCCTGGTTGAAGGAGTTTATAAAGCTTTCAGGGTTTTTCTGATCGGTCGAAGTGATCCAGCAGTCGCCGGACTCATAGTACCAGTCATACAGCGTTTCGACCAGCCAGACCATTTTATCGCCGTATGCGTCGATTTCAAGTCCGCCGCCGTCGGTCTTTTTGAGCACCGAGCAGTCGCAGCTGACAATGAAGCCGTTCTGATGCGGCTGGGTGGTATAGCCGTAGAAATCTTCGTAGTCCTGCTCGCCGTTGCCGTTAAGGTCGTTATACACTCCGGCGGTCATTCCAATAAGCGCATCCATCGTCCAAAGACCGTCAAGCGTGATCTGGTACGGGACTTCCATGCCGAGGTCGACTATCTTGTCTTTATTTACGACTATTACTTTGGAGCCGTCGATCGCAGTCGGGGCGATATTGCCGGAGCCGAGGAATATCTTGCCGTTGAGAGACAATTCATCGACGGTGTTTGCCGGCCACCACGGCTTTGAGAAATCGAGATACGGCAGGTCAAACAGGTTCATATACAGCCCTTCGAGGGTACTGTTCGGACCGTAGATGACATGCTCAAAAGATATGTCGAAATCGTCGCTGCCCGATAAAATGGTCTTTTTCGCAAAGCTGTTAAGCTTGTCGAGACCGTCGCCGCCCGGAACCGCTTGGAATTCGACGTTGAAGCGCTCGGAAACCTTCTGATTGCGCCGATAGATGGCGTCGTTCAGCACCTCGCCGTTTTCTTCTTCGGGAATGTAGGTATTGACCGTCTCGATATCGGTCGTTATCAGCTCGCGGAAGAAATACCCGCCGTAATCTTTTTCGGGCAGGCTGTCGGGAATTTCGGTTTCCTGAGCCTCCGTTGTTTCGGCAGAGGCGGTTTCTTCGGTCTGCTGCCCGGGCGCCGGGGTATCGGCTTTTTCGCCGCAGGCAGACAGGAGCGGCATGGCAAATACCAGTGCCGCCAGGATAATTGAGATAAGTTTCTTTTTGATCATAGCATAATCCCTCCGGGTCTAAAGAGCGGTTCACTAACGGACAGATACGCAGGAAAAGGTCTCAGATGCGGATTCTTTAAGCTATAGATCGGCGTCGCCCTTCAGCGGGATTTTATTACGGCCGATTTTGCGCAGATTCGGAAATGGATTTATATGTTATCGTGTAATATCAGCTCTTCTTTTTTGAAACGGCGGAGATAATCCGTCTTATTACCGGAACCAGTACCGCGTCGAGCACAAGCTCGAAGAGGAAGTTGATGCCGACGACGCTTATCAGAATGAATTTTCCGATCGAAGCCGAGCCTGCCGCTTCCGCCCATCCGGTTACAAGCGGTGCGAAGACGGTCAGCATTCCGATACAGAGTATGCCGGTGTTGACCAACGGTGTTGCGATCGCAGCCAAAGCGAGTGCGGCGATTTCGCTTGTGTTCCGGACGGCTTTATACAGAAGTCCGCCGACAAATCCCGCCGCGGTTCCCTTTAACATGCAGAGCAGCAGGGTTACAACGGGGTTTTCCTGGAACATCAAAAGTCCGCCCGGGTCGGCGCCGGTTACAACGGCTATGCAGACGACGACGGAGAATACGGCGCCGAGGAAGGCTCCGGCCGACGGGCCGAACAGCACGGCACCGATGATAATCGGAATAAGCGCGAGGGTCGGGGTGAAGGGACCGATTTTGATCCCGGTAAAGCTGCCGATCAGCTGGAGAACGATTACCAGCGCGGTTAAAATGGCAATCTGAGTCAGGCGCATTGTCGCTGCTCGAGTGCTGCGGGGGGTGGTTTCAACGGTTGTTGACATAATGATACTTCCTTTCGCTGCCGCCCGTATTGGTGCGGCGCAGGTTATTTTTTGACAGCTGACAGGCCGCGTTATGCGTACCCGGCGGAATTTCCGCTCGGATCGCCTGCGTCCAGGTTTTACCGTCATGATTAATTATACCAAATCAATGTTAAATTATCAATAAACACATTGTGAATATATGGGCAATTCGGGTAACCAAGACGAAAATGTCGAGTTTCCCTTTCCCGATGTTTTTCAAATCAATACGTCTCAACAATTTAACAGTGAATGATTCGAAAGCAATTTTCATTATTCCGTTGAAAAAAAGTTGATTTAGTGATATAATATTGTAAAGTGCGAAAATATTATGAAAGAAAAACTTTCTCTGCATTATGACGATTTTCAGAACCTCAAACACAGACCCGTATTTTAATCTGGCGTCCGAAGAATACCTTATCGACAACATGAAGGGCGATATCTTCATGCTCTGGATAAATGCGCCGGTGGTGGTCATCGGCCGCAACCAGAACGCATACGCCGAGCTTGACCGCGGCTTCATTGAGGAACACGGAATCAAGGTCGTGCGCCGGCTTTCCGGCGGCGGCGCGGTGTTCCATGACCTCGGAAATGTCAATTTCACATTTATCGTCGACGACGACGGATCGGATATCGATTTCGGCCGCTTCACATCCCCCGTTACGGCGGCGCTCGCATCGCTCGGGATTGAAGCGGAGCTTTCCGGCAGGAACGATATCGTTTCAAAAGGAGTGAAGATTTCCGGCAACGCACAGGCGCGCCGCTCCGGACGGATTATGCACCACGGCACCCTTTTATACAGCGCCGACCTGTCGCATATGTCCGGCGCGCTCAACGTAAACGACGCAAAGCTCAAATCCAAGGGGGTCAAGAGCATCCGCGCCCGCGTCG
>JAAZGC010000183.1 GCA_012511425.1 Clostridiales bacterium
AAAGGCCGCATCACCTGGAGATCTAAATAAGTATATACCCTCATAATGCCGACGCCGCAGGGCCGAAGCACAATGAAAGGATCGCATAATAATGAAAGTCAGACCTTCTGTCAAGAAAATGTGCGAAAAGTGCAAAATCATCAAGCGCAAAGGCAAGGTCATGGTCATCTGCTCCGACCCCAATCACAAGCAGAGACAGGGCTGAACCGCTTACTTGAGCGATTTTGCTGTTTGACACGAATAATAAGGAGAAGATAAACAATGGCTCGTATAGCAGGCGTCGATTTACCGAACGCGAAACGCGTCGAAGCAGCGCTTACCTATATCTACGGCATCGGACCGACCAGCGCGAAGAATATTTGCGAGGCGACCGGTGTCAACCCGGATATCCGCGCCAAGGATCTCAGCGAAGATGACGTAGCTAAGCTCCGCGACGAGATAGACCGCCATTATAAGGTCGAAGGCGACCTCCGCCGAGATCTTTCGCTTGATATCAAGCGGCTGGTCGAGATCAACTGCTACCGCGGTATCCGTCATCGCAAGGGACTTCCCTGCCGCGGACAGCGCACAAAGACCAATGCAAGAACCTGCAAGGGTCCGGTCAAGACCATTGCCAACAAGAAGAAATAAGGAGTGAGTCGATAAAATGGCTGACAACAAGAGTGCCAAGAAAACAGTCCGCAGGCGCAGAGAACGCAAAAATATCGAACGCGGAGCGGCTCATATCAGAGCGACCTTCAATAACACCATCGTTACCATAAGCGACGTCAACGGAAACGCTTTGTCCTGGGCTTCCGCCGGCGAACTCGGATTCCGCGGCTCCCGCAAGAGCACCCCTTTTGCGGCTCAGTCCACCGCCGAAACCGCCGCCAAGGCTGCCATGGAGCATGGCCTGAAAACCGTTGAAGTTTATGTCAAAGGCCCCGGCTCCGGCCGTGAATCGGCAATCCGCGCCCTCCAGGCTGCCGGACTCGAGATCACGATGATCAAGGACGTAACGCCGATCCCGCATAACGGCTGCCGTCCGCCCAAACGCCGACGCGTCTGATGCGTTTACAAGAATACCGGAGGATTAATTAGAAAATGGCAAGATATACAGGCCCTTCCTGCAGACTGTGCCGCAGAGAAGGCACTAAGCTTTTCCTCAAGGGCGACAGATGCCTTACCGGCAAGTGCGCGGTAGACCGCCGCGGATCGGCTCCGGGACAGCACGGCGCCGCCCCCAAGAAGCTTAAAGAATACGGACTGCAGCTCCGTGAAAAAGAAAAGGCCAAGAGATACTACGGAGTTCTCGAAAGACAGTTCCGCAGATATTTCGAAAAGGCAGACAAGACCGAGGGCGTAACCGGCGCCAACCTTCTCTCCATTCTTGAGCGCCGTCTCGACAACGTCGTATACAGAATGGGCATGGCCGAATCCCGCAAGGAAGCGAGACAGCTCGTGCTTCACGCGCACTTCCGCCTCAACGGGAAAAAGGTGAACATTCCTTCCCTTCAGGTAAAAGTCGGCGACGTTATCACTATCAGAGACGAAAGCCGTTCTTCGGACAAGATCAAGGATCTGATCGAAGGCCTTGACACCCGCATCTCTCCGAAGTGGCTTGAGATCGACCGCGAAAACGGCACCGCAACCGTAGTTGCGCTTCCCACCCGCGAAGACGTCGATTTCCCGTTCGAAGAAAACCTCATCGTCGAGCTTTATTCCAAGTAATCCCTGCCCGTCTCGTAAGCCGCCGCAGGGCATTAACGCGGAAAACAAGCGTTTCCCTGATAAACACGCGGCTGTTAACATACGCATCTTAACAGCAGGAGGGTATTATTAATGGATGAAAAAATCGAAAAGCCCAACATAAAGTGCGAACATATAAACGAGGACGACAATCACGGCAAGTTTGTCATCGAGCCGCTTGAGCGCGGCTACGGCACCACCCTGGGCAATTCACTGCGCAGAGTACTCCTGAGCTCTCTCCCCGGCGTCGCCGTTACCAGCATAAAGATTGACGGCGTGCTCCATGAGATCTCAACTGTTCCGGGCGTTAAGGAAGATGTCACCGAAATAGTCCTGAACGTGAAGGGCATAATTGCAAAGCTTCACTCGGACGGTCCTAAGACCGTCATACTCGACTATGCCGGCGGAGGTCAGGCCACAGCAGGAGACATCAGGACCGATGCCGACTTAGAGATTCTTAATCCCGACCATGTGATCGCAACCGTGGATGAAAACACCCATTTCAATATGGAGCTCACCTTCAATCACGGCCGCGGCTACGTCAGCCAGGATAAGAACAAGCAGCTCAATACTCCGACCATCGGCGTAATTTATACCGACTCGATATACACACCGGTATACAACGTAAGCTACTCCGTCGAGAACACCCGTGTCGGGAGCAATACCGATTTCGACAAACTGACGATGGAAGTCAAAACGAACGGTATCATCACCGCCAAAGAGGCTATCTCGCTCGGTGCCAAGATTCTCAACGAGCATCTCATGCTTTTCGTCAACCTGACCGAAGAGGCCAAGATAACCGAGGTCATGGTCGAAAGCAAGGAGACCAAAAAAGAGAAGGTCCTTGAGATGACCATTGAGGAGTTTGACATGTCCGTTCGCAGTTTCAACTGTTTGAAGCGCGCGGGCATAGACACGGTCGAGGATCTAACCAACAAAACCGAAGCCGAAATGATGAAGGTGCGCAACCTCGGCAAAAAATCGCTCGAGGAAGTTATCCTGAAGCTGCACTCGCTCGGTCTCGATCTCAAAAAGGAAGAGGAATGAGCTGAGCGCCGCTCGTCTCGTTCCGTTTGAAAATTTGTGGAGGTATTTTAACAATGCCAGGAACCCGTAAACTCGGCCGCAAAACGCAGCCGAGGATGCAGATGCTCCGCGGCCAGGTCACCTATCTGCTCGATATCGGTTATATCGAGACCACCGTGACGAGAGCCAAGGAAGTAAGAGCCTTAGCCGAAAAGATGATCACCCTCGGCAAGAAAAGGGATCTCGCTTCCTACCGCGCTGCGCTCGCATTTATAACCAAGGAATCAGTAGTCAAAAAGCTCTTCGATACAGTTGCTCCGTCTCTCTCCGACCGCGCCGGCGGATACACCGAAATCTTCAGAACCGGTTATCGCCGCGGCGACGGCGCCCCGATGGCTGTCATAAAGCTTGTCAACTTCGATATCGTAAAACAGGAAGCGGACAAAAAAGCAGAAAGAGCAAAACGCGCAGAAGAAAGAGCGAAGAAGGCCGAAAAGACCGACGAAGAATAATAAAATTAAGCCGACGTGCGCAACGCCGGCTTTTTTATTTGTTTTGCGGGCAATTATATACAGTGCTTTATAGCGGTAAGCGCAGCGCCTATTACCGGACCGAACTGGGCATTTTCGGGAATAATGAAGTTAATTTTGAACATTTCGCTCAGGCTTGCGAAGATGCTTTTGCACTGCGGGATATTGGTCATGTTGCCGGTAAGGATGATGTCGGTCGTCTCATGGCTGCGGGCGGCAAAGATCGCAAGCATTCCGATCGTCTCGAATATCATGTTGATCGTTCCGAGGGCGATGTCCGATTTATTGGCAAGGTCGGAAATCTTGCCGAAATTGGCGGCGGTCATGTAGTCGGGCAGCCCGGGCAGGATGTCTTTTTTTGTGATATCCTTGATCCGAAGGTCGATTTTGTTAAGGTCGCCTTCTTTGGCAAGATCGGAAATGTGTTTGATATTATCCATTCCGAGCAGCAGTCTCGACAGACCGTTCAGCGTTCCCCCTCCGATTCCGGTGCCGCCGAGATATTCCATTTCGCCGTTTTCCCGCGCATGAATAAGCGCAGTGCCGGTGCCCATCGATACGACGACTGCGGATTTCAGTCCGGACAGATAAAGTCCGCCCAGACCGGTCGAGTGAAATTCCTGCACATGAACGCAGGGGATCCCGTACAGCGGCTTGTCGATATAGGTGGAGCCGACGCCGGTCACCCGTATCTCGCCGATATCTTCAAGCTCGATGCCGTTCAGATTTGTGAACTTGCCGAATGCGCCGTAAACCGAGGTCACAGGGTCGGGCGCGCGGACGAACAGGGGATCGATCAGCTTCCAGCCGTCGGGCGAGCATTTGAATCCGACAATCTTCGTGGTAGAACCTCCGATGTCTATGCCGATAATATCTTTGTTTTTCATATCTGTAATTCCTTTGTATAAATATACTCCGCCGTTTAACCGAATATCACTTCATCGGCTTCGGAAAGAGACGGGAAGACATAGTCGGGACGGTCGGCGGGAGAGGCGTTTTTAACGTCCTCCGGAGTTGTTTCGCCGGTATAAACGAGGCAGGAGGTGACGCCGAACCTGCGCCCCAATGCTATATCGGTATAAAGCCGGTCGCCGAAGATGCACATCTCGTCCTTTGAGACGCCCGTCTGCTCGATTATCATTTCAAGAGTCTCTTTGTACGGCTTGCCGAAATAGGTCGGCGTTACCCCGGTAGAAGCGGTTATAAACGCCGAAATCGCGCCGCTGTCCGGAATAAACCCATCTTCGGTAGGGCAGTTGAAGTCGGGATGGGTGGACAGATATTCGGCGCCGCCGCGTATCAGCCGGCAGGCGGTATCCAGCTTTTTGTATGTAAGCGTCGTGTCAAAAGAGGAGACGACGATGTCCGAGTCCTCGGTCAGGACAATGCCGGAATCGATAAACTGTCGCTCAAGCTGAGGCGTTCCGACAAGATAGACGGCCTTTCCGGGGCGATGGCGCAGCAGAAACTGTATCGTAACGTCGCCGGATGTCATAAGTTCTCCGTTTTGCGGGGAAAAGCCGAGCCGGCTGAGTTTATCGATGTAATATGATGGGTTGTGGCTGGCGTTGTTTGTGAAAAACAGCACTTTATTACCCGTTTCCCTCAATCGATTGATGAATCTGACGGCAAAATCGAAGGGGCGGCTGCCGAGATAAATCGTGCCGTCCTGATCGAAGATAAACAGAGTTTTTTCCCGAAGCTCGGAAAAAATCTCCCGGGGGGCATCTTTTGAATAATAAACCGTGTCGTACATTTGTTCACCTGCGGTATTTTTTTGTTTCGAATGTCATTATATCACGAAAACTCCGTGATGTAAAGCCCCGCGGGTTAAAAATGAGTTAAAATTCTTTTTGAGGCAAAAGAAAAAGGAAAATCATTGTTGACAAAACCGGCGAAAAAGTATATAATATACATACGGCGATTTTACCCGAATGAAATGAAGGCTTAAACCGTTTTTATTCGTTCGGCGGAAATCGGCGCGGGTGATATGTCAATTTTGACAAAACGCGATAAGGTATTTTGTGCAACCGAACAAAATGCAAAAATAGTTTAAAATCTCCATTGATTATATCGCCGGATAATGGTATAATATATCAATGACGGAACTCGTCGGCGGATCTGCATTGTCTTTTGCCGGGCGGCGAGCGCTAAAATCGAAACTCTGTGTAAAAAATCAAACCCGCGAAAAACACAATTTTAGGAGGAATTACTCAGATGAAAAGATTCCTTTGCCTGCTGCTTTGCCTTTTGACGGCAGCGGCTCTGCTGGCCGGCTGCGCCGAAACGGAAGAGAAAGAAGAAGATAAGGGTGCGATAATCCCCGTTTATCTTTCGTCTCCCATCGGTAATTTCGACCCGGCATACGCTCTTCACGACAACGCCGGCAGCAAGTATATCGGTCTTCTTTACGAAGGTCTTTTCCGTCTCGGCAAAGACGGCAAGCTTGAAAAAGCGATAGCCAAGAGCTGGAAGATCAGAGAAGTCCCGGAAGATAATTATTACATGATGGAAATCGAGCTCAATACGACCTTCTGGTCCGACGGGCGTCAGGTTGCCGCAGATGACTTCGTTTTCGCATGGAAGCGTCTGCTCGAGCCGGAATTCCAGAGCGAAGCCGCATCGCTGCTCTTTGAGATTAAAAATGCGCGTGCGGTCAAGGACGGCGACCTTACGATCGATGACCTCGGTCTTTATGCAGCCGACACCTCGGTGCTCCAGATCGAATTCGAGCGCAAGATAGATTACAATCAGTTCCTTGAGAATACCGCTTCGCTTGCCCTTGTTCCGCTCCGCGAGGATGCGGTCATCAAGCTTGTCGACTGGGGTTCCAACTCTGCGACGATGACCACCAACGGTCCGTTCATTCTTAAAAAGATTGTTTACGGCGCCGACACCTTTACCCTTGAAAGAATTGAGCTCGAGCGCAACGTTTATTACTTCCGCGACGTCGAGCGCGACGCTCTCAAGAAGTCCGTCTTCCCGTACCGCTTTGTAATTGACTTTACAAAGAATGTCGAAGACCAGGCAGCCGCATTTGACGCCGGCGAGATTTATCTCAACGCCAACATTCCGCTTTCCCGCCGCGACGCAATGTCGGTCGAACTAAGCGACACGATGTCGACCGCGACCGTGGTATTCAATAACACGAAAGCTCCGTTTGACAAGCCGGAAGTCCGCCGCGCTCTCTCGATGGCGAT
>JAAZGC010000184.1 GCA_012511425.1 Clostridiales bacterium
GCCATTTCCGAGCTTCGGCGCTCCGGATTCAATCAGCCGATAACCGTCAGACTGCTTCCCGGCGAATACCTGCTCGGCAGTACTCTTGAGATAGGACCGGCGATTACCAACGTAACATTCGAAAGCTTTGACAAATGCAATCCCGCCCTCATAACATCGGCCCCGAAGATTGAAGGCTGGCAGGACGACAGCTTCAACGGAACTGCCTGCGTTTCCGTCGCGCTGCCCGAACTCAAAGACGGAGCTCTTTGCGTCAAAGACTTTTTTGTCAACGGCGAGCGCGCCGAAAAAACGCGCTTCCCCGCCAAGGGCACCCTTAAAATTGCAGACATCGACAACCATAACACCGCGCTTTTTGCTCCGTCCAAATGGTTCGAGGCGGAAAAATCGGCGCTTGATAAAATCAGTTATGAAAGCATCCTTGCGGCCGAAATTCATTTCAACCACTACTGGATTGACGAAAAATCGCCGGTTGAGGCTTACGATCCGGAAAGCTGCCGTATTACCCTATGTTTTCCCTCAACATTCACTCTTACCAACAACTTCGGATTTTATCTTGAGAATGTAGCCGAAACATTCGGCAATAAAGGCGAATTCTATCCCGACAAAGAAAGCGGCAAGCTTTATTACATCCTGCGCGACGGCGAAGATAAAGAGACTATCGACGCCCGCATTCCCCGATTCGGAACCCTGCTCAGATTCAAGGGCAGCGCCGATAATCACGTCAAAAACATCCGCTTCCGCTCGCTTAAATTCGCTTATACGACATCCGACTACAATCCATCCGGCGTTCACGGTGCGGAACCCGTTCGCCTGGCGTCCGATGCGCAGGCGGCTTCAAACTGCCCGGGAACGATTGAGTTTGAATACGCCAAAAACTGCGCCGTCGCAAAGAGCTGCATAGTCAACTACGGCCTTTACGGAGTATTTATCGGGAAGGGATGCTCGGAGATCCGCATCGCCCGCTCTTACTTCTACGACGGCGGAGCCGGCGGCGTCCGCATCAATGGCGCTGCGGCGGGCGGAAATGAAGCCGACTTCACCCATGACAATACCGTCGCCGACTGCGTGATAAAGCACTGCGGACGGGTTCATATGGCCGGCTGCGGCGTTATAATTATGAACGGCTTCAACAACCGGATTGTTCACAATGAAATATCCGATCTTTTCTATACCGGCATTTCCTGCGGATGGGTCTGGGGCTACACTCCGTCGATCTCCCGCGACAACCTGATACTCAAAAACCATATCTTCAATCTGGGTCAGGGCGAGCTTTCGGACATGGGCGGCGTTTATCTGCTCGGCGCAGCTCCCGGCACCGTTGTTTCCGGTAACATAATCCACGACATAAAGAGCCAGAATTACGGCGGATGGGCGCTGTATACCGACGAAGGCTCGGCTTATGTCACACTTGAAAACAACATCTGCTACAACTGCTCCGACAACTGCTACCATCAGCATTACGGACGGATGAATGTCGTCCGCAACAACATCTTTGCATATGCGGGCGGCCAGCTCTGCCGCGTATCGCGATTCGAGCGGCATCTTTCGATAATATTCGAACAGAACATACTCCTGACCGACGGCTGCCCGATCTACGGTCTTTCCGACCGGCACTTCGACTGCGCCACAATCGGATGCGGAAACAACCTTATCTGGTCGGAAAAGGGAGAACCGGTTATGTTTGAAAGAAGCGGCAAATCGCTTACCCTTGACGACTTCAAGGCGCAGGGGCTTGAAAACGATTCGGTCATCGCCGACCCGAAATTCGCCGATCCCAAAAATTATGATTTCACACTTCCCTGCGATTCCCCCGCTTATTCGATGGGATTTACCGAGATTGAAACAAAAGACGTAGGACCGAGAAAAGCTTAACATCGGTACATTCTGCCGGACGCCGAAAGCGCCCGGCTTTTTGTTTATAAATAATTTAATGATAGTGTATTTCGTGAATATTTAATGCCAATATATAATTTAAACCTTGATTTGTGTGAACTTTTGTGGTATGTTATATAAATGTACTCGGCAAACGGTTGCAAATAACAAATAAGAAAATTTCAGGAGGGTATATCCATGAAGAATACTTTCAGCTTAACAATTCGCAGCATTTTAAGCATTATCCTTGCCGCAGCATTATTGGCGGGCGCTCTGGCGTCCTGCGGCGGCACAAAATCAGACCCCGCCGGAACGGCGGGAAACGAAGCCAATCTTGCCGCCGAACCGCAGGCGGAAAAGCTTTATCTCGACGACCTGCCGGAGAGAGAGGATCTCGGCGGATACAAAGTCAGGCTGCTGACTTCCGACAAGAGAAGCTTTGAAGCCCTTGAAGATGCGATCGACGTTACCGACGTCGAAGTCTACAAGCGTCAGCTGCTTGTCGAAGAACGTTTTAATGTCCATATCGAAACGATAATCGACGAAAACTGGGGCACCAACGCAACGACGCTTAAAAACTCGGTGCTTGCCGGGTCGGACGATTATGACATCTACGCCTGCTACGGCTACTGGTCGATAGGCCTTGCCACCGAAGGCATCATGATGAACCTCATGCCCGCCCCCAACCTCAATCTCGACAACCCCTACTGGGGCGCCAAGTTTAACGACGCCATGGCTTACAAGGACTATATGTACTGGATTACCGGCGATATCGCTCTTTCCTATACCGACGGCATTTACGCTACATATGTAAACCTGATGAAATTCGCGTCGAAATACAGCGGCGAGAACATTTATCAGATCGTCAAGGACGGCAAGTGGACGCTTGACAATCTTTTCGCCTATGCCGACGGCGCGTATGAAGACCTCAACGGCGACGGCAAGGAGAACCAGGGCGACTTCTTCGGATACTCCTATTCCAAGGAAGACATGATCGACGGAATGTCAATGGCAGCAGGTGTAAAATACACCACCCGCGACGCCGATGGCGTACCGCAGCTTTATATCACCAAAGACTCAACCGCCGTGACTTTCGCCGAAAAGCTGGCTCAGCTCGGCAATTCAAAGGCCACCTTCCTTGCCAACAGCGACGACGGCGCTTCTATGGCGAAGCTCTTCTCCGACGGACTTGCGCTGTTCATCGTCGGGCGCATCAACTATGCCGCCACCAAGATGCGCGATATGCAGGACGACTTAGCGATAATCCCGGCGCCGAAGCTCAACGAGGAGCAGAGCACCTATCTTACCACCCTGCACGACGGAACCACTCTTATCGGCTTACCGAAGACGATTTCCGATCAGGGACTCAATGTATCGACTTATGTTCTCGAGGCTATGGCAGCCGAAAGCAGCCGCTCGCTTACCCCGGTTTATCTTGACGTCGCTCTGAAGAACAAATACACCCGCGACGCCGACTCCGCCGACATGATCGACCTGATACGCGAAAACATTATCTCCGACTTCGGATTCCTTTACACCGAGACCGGAATGAACAACTTCTTCCGTTCATATGTGGTCAAGGGTCAGGGCATCTCCTCGATTATCGCAAAATCCGAGAAGGTATGGTCAAAGACGCTCGAAAAGATCATCGGCAACCTTGAAGCAAACGCAGGCTGAACTGACTTTTAACTCTGAAACTTCTGCCTCCCCGTCAACGGTGATTTTACCCGCTGTTTCGGGGAGACGGTTTTATTTTGATATGGATAAAATAACCAAAGCACCCGATTATCTCCTCCGCGCTTTCGATTCGCTGCGCCTGCGCGGCATCCCCGCTTATCTTGTCGGCGGGTGTGTTCGCGATCTGATGCTTGGCTTGCCGGTTCACGACTTTGATATCGCCGCCGGGGCGCCGCCCGATGAGATCGCCGCCGCATTTGACGGATACAGGCTGATACTTGACGGGATGAAGCACGGGACTGTTGCCGTTATGATTGACGGGCATAAGCTTGAAATTACCGCCTTTCGCGGGGAGGGTGGGTATTCGGACGGACGGCACCCTGATTCGGTCTTCTTTGTCCCGGATATCGAAGCCGACCTTAAAAGGCGGGATTTTACGATAAACGCAATGGCGCTGCCGGTTGAGCCGGACGGGCAGATATTGCCGGAGAAAATAATCGACCCGCTTTGCGGCATGGCGGATCTTCCGGCAAAAAAAATACGCGCCGCGGGAGACCCGACGGCGAGGTTTTCCGAAGACGGACTTCGGGTTATGCGGGCGCTGAGATTTTCCTGCCGCCTCGGGTTTGAGATTGAAGCCGAAACGGCGGCGGCAGTCCGTTCCTGCCGGCATATGCTTTCGAAGGTCAGCCGGGAAAAGATAGCCGAGGAATTTTATAAAATCCTGCTCTGCCCTTCGCCGGGAAAGATATTGGCCGAATACGGCGATGTTTTTACTGCCGCGGTCGGCACATTTCCGGAGAATACCGGCAGGGTCGACCTATCACCGGAAGATTTCGTCACACGATGCGTTATTCTCTTCGGGGATGCGGCGGCGGATGTTTTATCCGGGCTGAAGCGGCCGAAAGCCGAAATCGCATCGGCAAAAGCCGTATCGGAGGCGCTGACGGCGCCTTACGGCCGCATACACCGATTTCTTGTCGACTTGGGGTACGATGACACCCGCAGGGTTATTGATGTTAAATACGCCCTTGGCAGGCTCTCACTGGATGAGCGGCTGGAACTGATTTCGGAAGCCGATGCGCTTATCGGAAAAGGCGCGCCGCTTAAGGAATCACAGCTCGGCGTTTCTAGCGAAGAGCTTATGGCGCTCGGATATTCAGGCGTGCGGCTCGGAAAACTCCGGCGTGAGCTGCTGTATGCGGTCGCCGACGGAGTTGTCGGCAACAACCGAACCGAACTTATAGAATACATAAATAAAACAGAGCCCCGGTGATTCGGGGCTCTGTTTTTTATTATTCAAATTAATGGATAAGGCACTTCTCGGTATCTTTGTCGAAGATATGGAGACGGTTGTTTTCGACGGCGATCTTGATTCTGTCGCCGGCGCGGGCGGTCGAGCGGTTGGAAACGCGGGCAACAAGGCTGATGTTGCAGCTGTTTACATACTGAAGGATTTCAGCGCCCATAAGCTCGGTTACGTCGATGTCGGCTTCAATGATTGAGTTCGGGAAATTGGTCATCGAAGCGGCGTCGTCGTGGAGGCACTCGGGACGAATACCGATAACAACGTCTTTGCCGATATAATCCTTAAGCGCGGGATCTGACGCTTTTTCGGGAGCGATCTTGAAGTAGGCGTATTCCGGATTATTGAGGTCTTCCGGATCGCCGAACTTCGCATATACGCCGTCGGCGCGCTGCTCGAGATTAGCGTTGATGAAGTTCATCTGAGGAGTGCCGATGAAGCCCGCGACGAAGAGGTTGGTCGGATAGTCGTAGAGGTTCTGAGGAGTGTCGACCTGCTGGATCAGACCGTCTTTCATAACGACGATTCTGGTCGCCATGGTCATAGCCTCGACCTGGTCATGGGTAACATAGAGGAAGGTGGTCTGGAGGCGCTTGTGAATCTTGGTAAGCTCGGTCCTCATCTGTGCGCGGAGCTTAGCGTCAAGGTTGGAGAGCGGCTCGTCGAGCAGGAAGACCTTCGGCTCGCGAACGATTGCACGGCCGAGAGCAACACGCTGTTTCTGTCCGCCGGAGAGAGCCTTCGGGCGGCGATCAAGCAGGTGGGTGATGTCGAGAATGCGGGCGGCTTCCTCAACGCGGCGCTTGATTTCTTCCTTCGGGGTTTTGCGGAGCTTAAGACCGAACGCCATGTTGTCGAAAACGGTCATGTGCGGATAAAGAGCGTAGTTCTGGAAGACCATCGCGATATCGCGGTCCTTCGGGGCAATATCGTTCACCAGCTTATCGCCGATGAAGAGTTCGCCTTCGGTAATCTCTTCGAGACCGGCGACCATTCGCAGAGTGGTGGTCTTGCCGCATCCGGACGGTCCGACAAGAATCAGGAATTCCTTATCGCGGACTTCGAGAGTGAAGTCGGATACGGCGGTCACGTTGCCGGGATATTTCTTATAAAGATGCTTGAACGATAGACTTGCCATAAGATGATCCTCCTCGTGATCAGTTATTTTTGCGATTTTTGTTCGCCCCTGAAGTATGATTTGAAGTGCGGGGCGGTTTCTGATTGATATTCAGCTTATTGGTTGTTATATATTATATCAGATTTTATCGGGAATTTAAAGTGTTTTTTTCTCCAAAAATGCAGGAAGTATTTTGTGCACCTTGCACACTATTTTATACAACAAACGGTTGAATCGGTTAATTACGGGTATTTATTGTTATTTTACGGATTTTTATCACTTTTGACCGGATAATTCACTTAATTTCACAACTGTTAAGCATATTTTAGCATACAAATAAGAATATTCTTAAAATCAAAAGCATATTTCTTGTCTTTTTAATTGTAAACAAATTTAAATCCGCCCCTCCGGCTTGCCGGAGGGGCGGAGATAAGACTTAGTTAAGTCTCGGGGGTTGCTTTAGTTAAGTCTGTTATTAAGACTTAATCAGGGCATCGGGATAAGCGGGTTGGGGTTACGAGTAACCTCAAGCCAAGCCCATCCGTTGTCAATGCCGGTATAAGCGGAAGCCGGGAAGGTGATTTCAACCTTGCCGCCGGAAGGATCTGCCTGAGCAACGCCGTTCAGATATACATCGCCGGTGTTAGCGAATGCGCCTCTGAGTACCCAATAGAAGTAGTCATCAGCACCGATGGTGCCGTCGGTGAAGGTAACGGTAATATCACCGGAAGTGGCGGTATTATAAACGATTGTCGGGTCGAGATCGGAAACGTCGGACAGACCTTCGAGGGTTCCCATGAGGTAGAAATCAATGTCGGGAAGCGGAGCCGGTTCGCCGACGATGCTGATCTCAGTCAGGTCAAGCTTGTAGGACTCGTTGGTGTTGTGGCGGTTGGTCCACACAAGGTAGACATTCTCGTGGATGTCGCACGGAGCGACGATCGGAACATTGTTTATAGCGTAGATATTCAGCCAATAATCGCCGGGGCCGTAACCCTGGTACATATCGGTGTCAATATCAACATTATATCTGTTGAACTCGGTAATGAGTTTGTCGCCGCAGTACAGCTTCATCGTGGTTCCGATGTCGGAGTGAGCAGCGTTCCAGTTGTCGTTGTAATCATCCATCCAGACCGAGATTGCGTTGTAAGCTTCTTCGGAGATGGAATACCACATGGTAGTATCTTCATTAACAGCATAAGCACCGAGTACTTTGCCGAGATCCTTAACAGTGTTCAGCGATGTGCCGGGGGTATAGGTGGTGGTGATGAAGACTCTCTTCATGCCGGAATAAGCGTCGCCGGTGTATACATATGCGGAAGCATATCCGTCCGGAGTATTTACAACCTTCATGAAGTCTTCGGTGATGTCCTTAGGAGCGCCATCCTTATAGGTGATGGTAGTGCCCTTAAGTTCATAAACGATGGACTTGCCGACAAGGGTAAGATACGGAAGAACAACCATGCCGCCCTTGAATACATCGTTATTTGCATAGACTGCAAAGAACTTGTCGAGGTAGGTAACGTTGACAACCTGAACATCATTGCCGTCGGCAACGAAAGCTTCGCCGATTACATAGCCGTTCTTCACATAGTAGAAGTGGCCGGCATAGAGTCTCTGGTTGTACTGAGCGCCGGTGTAAGCGGAGGTAAGACCGCCGCGGATGAAGTCGATAGC
>JAAZGC010000185.1 GCA_012511425.1 Clostridiales bacterium
CCCTTAAAGAGCAGGATATCGACCTTTCAGCGGTTGTTTCCTTCGCCGAATACATAAGCGCTCATCCCGAAAAAGCCTATGAGAAGCCGCTTAAGCTTGACATCGGGCTTTTGGAGGCGATTGTTCCGATGCTGCAAAACAACTCAATCGTCGCGATTTTCGCCCGGATACTTGACGGTGAACTTCCTTCGGAGCTTATAAAACCGCTTATACCCTACGCACCTTATCTTGTAAGTCAGATAGAGTCGGCGGTTCTTCTGGGCGCTCTCGAAAAGGATGTGCTTCTGCTTTTGCGGGAAAACTGACGCGCCGGAATCAATGCCGGTTTGTCGGAGTTATTCGGCTTCGATTTATTGTGCAGTTTTAATGTAATTCTTATTATTCGTTATAAATCGGCATTGACATTTTCCACATAACATGTTATCATATTGTATGGCCTATCCGGCATCCCAAAAAAACAACAAAGGCATGGTAGACGAAATGAAAAATTATCAGCGACTTTTATGCATTCTTTTAGGCACTCTTTTGTGTGTCGCCGTTCTTGCATCCTGCGGCGACTCGGGTAAAACCAACGATGCTCAGATCACGACCGCCGCACCGTCCGCAGATGCCGAAATCACCGGCGAAGACGGCGAATATGTGGATACGCGCTTTGACAATATCGACTTTGACGGCAGAGCTTTCCGCGTAAACACCTCGGTAGACGATTATGACGCTACTAACGCAAACGACATGATCGAAGGAACCGGCGAGGAAGACGGTGATATCGTAAACGATGCAGTTTACAAGCGGAACCTTACGATAGAAGAAAAGCTGAACGTCAAATTCGAGTATACTCACACCGAATATACTTATGACAATGCTGAAGCGAATATCCGCAAAGTAGTCATGGCGGGTGATGACCTTTACGATATCATCATCAACGACGTCCGATCCCTGGTTCAGCTGACCGACGAAAACATCCTCTGCAATGTCGCAAATGTCCAGATATTCGACCTTGAAAAAACATACTGGTACACCACGACGATGAACGACCTTACTATCGTTCCGGATCATACATATATCCTTGCGGGAGACTATTTCGCGGATATCATCAAGTCCTGCCACTGCCTCTTCCACAATAAAAAAATGACGGAGAGCTTTTACGGTGATCCCGAATATATCGACAACCTGGTTTTGGACGGCAAGTGGACTTATGAAAATGCAACCAAGGTTATCAACGAAAACTATGCCGACCTCGACGGCGACGGAAAGATGAAGGAAGGCGACCGCTTCGGCATGATCGCCCACGACTACTGGGGCAACCTTATCGCCTTCGTCGGCTCTGCGGGAATCGAATTCCTCGATCGCTCATCCGACCCTCCGACAGTAAACTTCAACAACGACCGCTCCGTTGCATATCTTGAAGCGCTCAACACCCTTTATCACGATGAAGGCACTCTCGTCGGAATAAAGGACAGCGCCGACAACCACCTCGGTCTCAACAGACTTTTCGGCGGCGGCGAAGCGCTCCTGGTCGTTTATCAGCGGCTCAACGACCTTGCGCTGATGCGCAACTTCGACTTCGATATAGGTCCGATTCCATATCCGAAGCTTTATGAAAGCGATAACTACTATACATCGATTCACGACACCACCGAAATGGGCGCGATTCCGATCACCTGCAACGACCTTGATTTTGTAACCACGGTATTGGAAGCTCTTAACGTAGAAACGTCGAAAACGCTGTTCCCGACTTATTATGATGTCGCATTAAAGGTTAAATATACGACCGACGAACACGCGGCGAAGATGATCGACATGATCCACGACAACTTCGGAAGCTCCTTCTCGGTTGCTTACAATAATGCACTCGGCGATTTCATGCTTCAGTGCTTTACCGGTCTGTGCGAAAAAAATAGCAACGACTTCGCCTCGGTTTATGAAAAAGGCATCGGCGCCTGTGAAGCCAAGCTCCAGGCGATGATCGAAGCTATCGAATCGTTTGACTGATATACTGCGCTCAATAATTACTTTCCCTCCGCCGTTAATAATCACGGCGGAGGGATTTTATCTGTTATATTTTGTTTTGATCAGCCGAACATCTCGATCGTCTTTGCCATTTCGGCTTCGGTTTTGGGGACATACGCCGCGGTTGTGTTTATCAGCTTCACTCCGCATTTATCCTCGACTGAGACATTGCGCTCCCAAACCGCGTTGTTGATGAGATCGCCTTTCTTTTCTTCGGAATATCCGAAGTCAAGGTATTGAAACCATGTGCCGGGATCGCCCCTGTTATATGCGAGTATCCGGAATTCCCGTCCTCCGAAGCCCTTTACCTCAAGCTCGGGATAATCCGTTTCGGTTGAGGTCGTTTCGGTGACTGACGGCAGCTGCGTCTGAGCATCGGTGCTTTGGGTCTCCGGCTCTGCATTTCCGCATTATATCGGGGCAAACAACAGCAGAGACGCCAAAACAACCGAATTGATTTTTCTTTTCATATAGCTTCACCCCCTCTTATCTGTAGGATAATTGATCAGCCTGCAAACTGCTCGAGTGTCTTCGCCATATCGGCTTCCGCCGCAGGCAGCAGTTTGGCGAGCGTTGACTGGAATTTGGAGCTGTCGCGGCAGCTTGGTTCGATGACATTGGTTATCTTGCCCCAGTTATAGCTGCAGGCAAGGTCATAGCGCTTGGTCGCAAAGATCAGGCGCATCATTTCAGCAGAGCTGTCATCGCGGGCAACCTTGGTCATCAGATTGAGTTCGATATAGGCGTTGACGATGGTATCCGATGATTCGCGGGAGAGCGCTTCGAGCAGAAGTCCGGTCGATTCTATATCGCTGTTTGTGACCGGTACCGAGATGACCGGACAGACATGAGAAGCGACATAGTTATAATAGCGCTCCTGCTCCTCGCTGTGTTTCGGATACGGCAGCACGCCGAAGTCGTTTTCCATCGAACGGTAGCCGGTGATATCGTAAAGGGAACCGGGCAGGAAAAGCACTCTGTCCTCTTTCATGCCGTTTATTGCAGCGGTCCAGCTGTTTTTCAGCTTGCTGACCAGCTTCGTCGAGGTTTCGTCGTTCATCAGCGCAGAAATCTTGTCGAAAGCCGACTGTGAATGAGGATCGCCGACGACAAGCTTCGGAGTGCCGTCGCTTTCGAGCTTGCAGAGCTGTGCCCCCATCGCATAGAACCATGAGCGGCCGACGCCGTAGTCGGTGACTACTCCGTATACATCTTCATCGCCGAATTCGCCGTCGCCGTTCAGGTCGTGGGTGACTATCCTTCCGAGTTCGCCCATTTTATCTATCGTCCATTTCCCGCTGCGGGCGAGCTCATAGCAGTCTTCTATCTCATACTGTCCTGCAAGGACCTGATTATAGTAGACAACATAGGAAAGCTCCTCGTCGAACATCGAAATGTCGCCGGTTACCGTCCAAAGGCGGTTCTGAAGGCTGAGATCGCGCTGGATATTCGAATCCCACCATGGCATATCGAATTTACAGTACGGCAGATCGTATATGTTGTAAAGCAGACCTTCTCCCGCCATCGAATAAGCGGAATCGCAGTAGGGTTCAAGGATTTCGAATTCGTCTGAGCCGGCGGTGATGGCTTTGCGGGCGGTCGAAACGACATCGCTCACCTGATTCGAAACTATGGTGACATTGTATTTTTCTTCAACCGCAATGTTCCGGTTCATGATGTTGTCGTTTATAAGGTCTCCGGCGGCTTCTTCCGTCCAGACAAAATCAAGGTACTGGAACCATGTGCCGGGATCGCCCTGTTTATAAACAAGGGCGCGGAATTCTTTACCGCCCAAATCTCTTACTTCAAGCGGCTCGATCGTCGATTCCTCGGACACCGTCGCTTCGGCGGTTTCTTCTCCGGCGGTTGTTACCGCTGCGCCTTCATCGTCAGTTCCGCCGCAGGATGCCGCAGCGGTTATAAATACGGCGGATATAAGCAGCAATGCGAAAATTCTTTTTATAATCATTTTAATTCATTCCTCGTAATGCGATTTTTTATTATTTCAGTGTCGATATTCAGCTGTTAAGCAGGGATGATGCCGGGACTTCGCGGGTTGCGGCTGTTGCGGCGCCGAAATACTTGGAGCAGTCGCCCGGCTTTACCTTGCCGTCGCGAATCGGATAAATCGACCACGCCTGAACCTCTCCTTTTTTGAGAGACAGCTTAATGCTGTTTTCAAGGTCGAAGGGGCGGTATTGCTTTGAAAAATACTCGTATGCAAGATATCTTCTTCCCGAATCGATGCGCGGGATATCGGATATGCTTATCTCGCCGTCTGTGGGAACATCGCTTATATTCCATACTCCGACGGCAAAATTCACGCCGTTCTGATTGAAGAGCTTAAGCGGTTTCTTTGCTGCGCGGCAATCGGAAAAGAAGCAGTCGTATGTGGGCATTGCTGCATTCGGGAAACGGATAACTTTGCCGTTTTCATAACAGAGAGGAGCGATTTTTTCGAAGTCGGTTTCTCCTACTTTATCCGAAACATAGACGGGACCGCCCGAAAGTGCGCGGAGGACTGCGCTTCTGTATGCGTCAGGATGGTTTGACCACCACATATCGAAGTCGCAGACATAAAGCATCGAGTGCCAGGGGGCGTTCCATGCGTTCTGGACAATATGCGAGGCGAAGTTGTTGCTGTCATCCGGGAAAAAGTCGTTGCTGTTGCGGTTTACGGCGCTCATCGGGCGGTTCAATACATTTTCCTGCTGATTTCCCATGCAGTTTATCAGCGGCAGGGCGGGAGAACCGAAATGCTCGGAAATCGATCGTTCCAGCGCTTCGTGAGCGCTGCGGGTCGTTTCCGAGACAACGGCTTGTCCGCGGATTTCCCTCATATAGCTGCCCTGATTGTCGACTTTAAGCATATCGATGCCGCAGTCTTTGAGGAAGGAATGCCAGTCAGACCAGAATTTATAAGCTTTTTCCGGGTCGAAGGAAAGGATGCGTTCTCCGTTAGAAATCGTTGTCAACACGTCGGAATATTCTTTATCAAGCTCGCTTCCCGGAGCAATTCCGCTCCAATAAGCCGTAAAAGCGTGCCATACGCCGACTTTAACGTCAAGCACGGATTTTATCTGCGACACAAAGTGCCGGAGACCGAGCGGGAACTTTTCCGGGTCGGCTTCAAGACCGAGCAGCCGGTAATTCTTCTCATGCAGCCAGCCGTCGTCTATCATAACCCATTTTACCGGAATGTTTTTTTCTTTGAATTCCTTTATCTTTGATATAAACTTTTCTTCGTTCATATCCCTGTAGAAAGCGTTCCAACTGCACCAGCCGAGCTCATCGACAAATTCGGGAATCGCCCTTTCGCTCAGCAGCGGGACAGTTATCGCTTTGAGCCGGCGGGCGTTTTTAAAGTTTTCCTGTATCGCTTTGATCGGCTCACTCGCCGTATATACGGAAAGAAACGCGCCGCTCAAGTTATTCACTCCGCCGCATCCGATTGAAAGCTCAATTCCTCGGGAGGAAATGTAAGTCGAAAAACCTTTCTGCGGCAGAGGCAAAAGGCTGACAATCTGTCCTCCGCCGTTTTTTACCACCGTAAGCTGACCTTTCTCCGGCCAATCCTTTTTGCTGCGTGCAAAAGAAGGCGATGTCCACCAGATTTCATTCGGGTAGATATTTACCGTTCCGGTGACCCTTCCGATATCGAAGTCAAACGCCGCGCCGGCATCCGGGTCAAGCGGCTGTTCGGTTTCAAGGTCGATACCAAAAACGAGAGAGCGTTCCGCTTTGTTTACGGTCAGCTTAAAACGCCTTATGCCTTCGGCTGCATAAAATAGAGTTGTATTGTCTTTAACATCGGATATTTCTTTCAAATCCGGGATAATCTGCCCGGCGTCGGTATTGATTACCGGATTAAAATTCTTAAGCAAAAGATTTGATCCGCAGAATATAGATATTCCTTCCGGGGCAGCGGTGAGCGATAATGGCTGTGTCATAAAAGATTCCCCCCTTAATATTATAATTGAATGATTTTACGAGCTTTTGCAGATTCGTCCCGGCAGCTGCCGGCAAGAACAAGGCGGCTGCCGGAAGGCATCCGGTAATTGCCGACGGAGTCGGCGTATTTCAAAGCATCCTGCTCAATTTCGCAATCGAGTTCGAATTCGTCTCCGGCGCGGATGAAGATTTTCTTAAGATAGATAAGTCTTACGGGAGGCTCATCTTCATTGTCGCCCGCAGCAAGATAGAGGGTTACCGCTTCTTTTGAATCCCGGCTGCCGGTGTTCTTTACCGAAAGTTTTATCGTAATGCCGGAGTCGGTTTTCTTTGCATTTTTGAACGAATAGGAGAACGAGGTGTAGGAAAGCCCGAAGCCGAACGGATAGAGCGGCTTGCCCTTGAAATATCTGTATGTGCGGTTTTCCATCGAATAATCGTCAAACGGAGGAAGGTCGTCGGTTGAGCGGTAGAAAGTCAGGGGCAGACGTCCCGATGGGCTTACCCGCCCGAAAAGCACGTCGGCAAGCGCATAGCCGCCCTCGGCGCCCGGATAGAAGCACTGGAGCACGGCGTCGGCTTTTTCGTCCGCTTCGCAGAGGTTAAGGCAGGAGCCGGAAACCGAAACGAAGACGATCGGTTTACCTAACTTTGCTATCTCCCGGAAGAGTTCGAGCTGAACTTCGGGAATATCGATATCCGGCTTGTCGCCGCCGCGCTGGCTGTTATAGCCGTCGCCTTCTTCCCCTTCAAAGGTCGGGTTTAAACCGAGGCACATTATGACGATATCAGCTTCGGAGGCGGCAACCAAAGCCTCGCGCAAAGGATTTTCCTCCCAGGATCCGAGGTCTTTGCAGACTATATGACAGCCGCGGGCGCATAAGACCGAGCCGCCGGCGGCTTCGACTTCTTCGATAATTCCGCGCTGGAGGGTGGTGGTTTTCTTCGGTGTGCCGTGGTAGTTGCCGAGCAAAACAAGCTTATCGTCTGCGACGGGGCCTATCACGGCGTATTTCTTTCCGGGATTAAGCGGCAGGATGCCGTTGTTTTTGAGCAGCACGATGCTGTCCACCGCCGCTTCTCTTGAAAGCGCGGCGTGTTCTTTTGTGTCGTATGCGTCTTTCGGTATCGAATTATACGGGCAGTCGTCATCGAACATTCCGAGTCGCATCCGCGCTTCAAATAGCCTTATGACCGAACGGTCGATGTCTTCTTCGGTCAAAAGCCCCGTTTCATACGCTACGTTGAGCGATGCATACGCTCCGCCGCAGTTGAGATCACACCCCGCCTTTACCGCCTGTGCGGCGGCGTGGGGAGCGTCGGGAGACGTGCCGTGTCCGTTATAAAAATCATATATCGCGCCGCAGTCGGAAACGACATAGCCTTCAAAGCCCATTCTTCCGCGAAGATTTTCTTCGAGCAGCTCTTCGCTGCCGCAGCAGGGGACGCCGTCAAGCCTGTTGTAAGCGCCCATTACCGCCGCGACCCTGCTTTTGCGGATAATATAGTCGAAGGCAAAGAGATACGTCTGCCAGAGATCGCGCTTTGACGGTTGAACATCGAAACTGTGTCTTGACGATTCGGGACCCGAATGAACCGCGAAGTGCTTAAGCGTCGCGTCGACACGACGGTATTTTTCGTCATCTCCCTGAAGCCCGTCGACATAAGCCGCTCCGGTAACGGCGGTGAGATACGGGTCTTCGCCGTAGGTTTCATGCCCTCTTCCCCACCTCGGATCGCGGAAGATGTTGATGTTCGGCGACCAGAGAGTAAGTCCCTGATAGATGCCGGTTCCGCCGAAAATTCGGTAGCCGTTGTATTTGGCTCTTGCTTCTTTGGAGACCGCTTCGCCGATGCGAAAAACTAACGAAGGATCAAATGTTGCAGCCATGCCTATGGCCTGAGGGAAGCAGGCCGCCGAACCGGAGCGGGCGACTCCGTGCAGCCCCTCGTTCCACCAGTTATATCCGGGTATGCCGAGTCTTTCTATAGGCGGGGAGTCGAATTTCATCTGGCTCATCTTCTCCGCCAGAGACATCTTCGAAACCAGCTCCCGCGCTCTTTTTTTGAAATCCATATGCTCCTCCGAAGTACACAAATATTTAATAATCAAGATTTATTATATCATATGCCGGATGTTAAATCAAGAGCAATCCGAAGGATTTTACGTCCGCTTTACGCTGTATTTCAACGCAGTATTGACAATTCCCGGCATATGTTGTATAATAATGAAGTAAACCGGTTTGTCAGACGACAATCGGGACACTTAAAACTTCGGCAGCTCTGCTGACGCCGAAGCTTATATTGAATTTGTATACTATTTTCCGGAGGAATTTCCAACATGAATATCAAGGAAAAAATCGCCCTTATAGGGCTTTGTATCGTCATAGCGGCAGTCGCCGCAATAACCGTTTTCGCCGAAGGCTATGACACATCGGCGGATCCGCTTGTAACCGTTTCGTATATTCAGAATGTAAAAACAGAAATCAAAAACGAAATCATAACCGAACTCGACATAAGCTCGGTAAAGAGCCATATGACCGAGATCATCACTTCGATCATGGCGCTTGAACAGCAGCAGTCAAAGCAGGCGGCTGATATTAAAGCACTTAAGGAAGGCAGCGCTGCAAAAACAGCCGAAACCGATTCGGAAGCAGAAACAGAAACTAAGGCGGCCGGCGCACCTGCAGCCGAGTCGGCTTCATACGAAGTTATCCGGCTTATCAAAGGTCAGACAATAACCGCAGATGCTTCTCTCGAACTGATTCCCCGCTCCGGTTCATTGAACGCGGTGGTTACCTCGGAAACCAACCGGGTAAACAAGGTCGGTCTGAGCGACCTGACATCCGGAACCGAAATACTTGACGGCGAAGCGCTTGAAATCAACCATTACATCCTTGTCTCCCGCGCGGACGGCCGCGGCGTTACCGCCGTATCCGACGAATGCTATCTTATGGTTCGCGGCAGCTATACCATTGTCGGTTAACATCATGGCATTGAAAAACAACGGAAAAAACAACAACTCGCCGGTAAAACCCTGGGCGAGAATACTTGCGCTCATACTATGTATCCTGATGCTCGGCGGAACCGCCGTGGTGCTTATCCAATACCTTGCATTCGGCTCTTATGCCGCAGAATTATCTTCGAATCAGCGGATCCGTGTCGGACTGATGTATGGGCAGGGAGTCGCTACCAGTTATACTTTGAGCACCGATTACGGCTTTTCAATCGGAAAGATCGAACAGGATTCCTTCGAAGCGCTCTGGAAACTTCCGAATACTTCGATAACCGTCGCCTCCGATGCAAACCTCAACCGCAGCGGGATTATTTACAAGATCACCGGAAGCTACAACGCCACTTCCGTCGGAGCATATCATATCGAGATCAACTACGGGGACACGCCGGAATTTGAAATGCTGTATAATCTGGCGAAAGAACAGCTTTCCGCCGTTACAAATGAAGTTTTCCCCGCTTATATCGCCGGATCATATGCCGTAAGAGTCGGAAATTTTGCATGCATCGAAGATGCCGAGGCTTTCCTGCCGGCGGTTTC